>JBBQOA010000190.1:0-7804 GCA_038330465.1 Pyrinomonadales bacterium | reverse complement strand
TTCCATTGTCGGCATCCCACCGACCGATATATGATTCTTCGGCAGACAACGTAAATTGTTTCCCGACCGAAGTCCCGCGTTCGATCGTTAAAGTTGAATGAACTCCCTCAATCTTTTTCTCGGCATTTTGTTCGACCGGAGTTGGTTCGACCTGTTCGATTATCGGTTCGATGCCGATCGAAGTTACGCTTGCCGCGTGAAAAGTGGGTTCGGAAAGCGGCGGTTGATAGCTTTGCACTTTGAATTCGTTATTATTATTGCTTGAAAACTGCAAGTTTGTTCCGCATTCATCACAGAATTGCGATCCGTCCAGATTTTCCGTTCCGCAAGTTTTGCATTTTATCATTTTCATTTTCCTTGCGATTAAATTTTTTAATTTATTAATTTATCTATGGCAAACTCATTTTAACCTTAAAATGTTAGTTCGTAAATCGTAAATCAATTATCCGAAAGCATCAAACGATATTTTTCGTTCTTAAATTGTCAACAAAATACAAATTAACGGATTACTTTTTTTGAAACTATTGGAATATTTTCGACGTAGTAACGCTTTGACGCTCGACAAGCAATAATTTGCGTTAAAATTCATAAACCTAAAATTAATCTTCGTTTAAAGGGGAAAAGGGAAACTATGGCAGTTAGCCGTAAAGGAAAAATAATAATTGGTGCGTCCGTTGGGGTTTTATTACTGATCATCATTGTGGTAAGTATCTTTGCGACTCGGAAAGATGTTCCGGAAGTAACCATCGTCAAGGTCGAAAAGCGAAAAGAACTTCGCTCAAACGTAACGGCTTCAGGCGAAATTCGTCCGATTCAATTTATCAATCTGACCAGTGAAGTGCAGGGCAGAATCGAAGAGATTTATGTCAAAGAAGGTGATATTGTCGTCAAGGGACAGGCACTCGTCAAACTCGATCCGACCCAATTTGATTCAAGCAGTGACGCCCAACTTGCTTCTTTGCAAGCCTCGCAAACCGATGTGCAGGTTTCGCGTTCGCAGGTTGTCGCCGCACAAAATCAATATTCACAGGCACAACAGGGTTTGATCGCCTCGCAAGCTTCGGTTGATACGGCGCTTCAGCAAGTCAATACCGCCCGCCAAAACGTGGTTGCTTCGCAAACCGATGTCGATCGAGCCCAAGTTGAATTAAGTGCCGCCAATCGTGAGTTTCGTCGAACCGAAGAACTGGTCGAAAAAGGTTATGCATCAAAACTTGAATTTGACCAAGCCAAAGACCGCATATCAAATGCCGAAGTTGCTTTACGCAACGCTCAATCGCGTTTGAAATCGGCGCAATTAGCAGTCAATGAAGCCGAAGCGCGGGTCAAAGAAGCGCGTGCCCGTGCCAATCAGCAAGAGGTTGCCGTCCGTGATGCGAAACGTAGTGTCGATACCGCCAATTTAAGCGCGGAATCTAGCCAGTCGCGGTCGAACCAGCAAGCCGCCCTGCTTCGCGGTCAACGCACCCAGCGCGATAAGACCTTGCAGAGCGCCCCGATTGACGGCGTCATCGCTGATATTCCTTCAAAGGTCGGAACATTTGCGGTCGCCAATCTTTCATCCACGCCGCTTTTGACGATCGCCGATATGTCGGCGATTAATGTTGAAGTCAAGGTCGATGAAACGGAGATCGACAAGGTTGAAGAAGGTCAACCCGTCAAGGTGAAGGTTGACGCTTTCGGCGAAAAAGAATTGGTCGGCACGGTCAAACTAAAAAATCCGCTGGCGATCGGAAAATCTCAAACTTCGGGCGGACTTTCGACAAATATTAATACGCAGGAAGCAAAAGAGTTTAAGGTAGTCATCGAATTGATCGATATTCCGAAAGATCTCCGTGAAGGTTTACGTCCCGGAATGAGCGCTACTGTTGTTATCACAACAAAAACCGTCAATGATTTAATCGCTGTCCCGCTTCAGGCGGTCATCGAGAAAAAACCCGAAGCATCGCCGTCACCGACCATTCAGGGCGATTTGCAAATGCCCGCCGAAAAGCCGAAAACCATCAAAGGTGTTTACATTTTGGACGGAAACAAAGCGAAATTCGTCGAGGTTCTAACCGGAATCACGGGCGAATCAGATATTGAAATCACCAGCGGATTAAACGAAGGCGATCAGGTCATCACCGGTCCGAGCCGTATTTTGAATACTCTCAAAGAAGGAACAGTTGTCAAAAAACAAGAAAAGAAAGATGGCGAAAACGCCAATAAATCTTGATATAACCTAACTTTTATGGTTACGGTTGACGATCTTGAGTTATGTACCGATTTATGGAAAATGAAAACGGAAAACCACAATTTGGCGGTCTTGATGCTGCGCCCGCCGGTGAATCTTTGATCTCAATGCGGAACATCTGGAAAACTTATCAGATGGGCGTTGAACAGCTTCATGCACTTCGCGGTGTTTCTTTTGAAGTCAAAAAAGGTGAATATGTGGCGATTATCGGACCTTCAGGCTCCGGTAAATCAACCTTGATGAATCTGATCGGATGTCTCGATTCCCCGTCAAAGGGCGAATATTGGATCAACGGTCATCAAGTTGCCGAAATGACCGACGATGAGCTTGCCAAAATCCGCAATCAGGAAATCGGCTTTGTTTTCCAAACCTTTAATCTTCTGGCGCGCGCGACCGCTTTGCACAATGTCGAACTGCCATTAATTTACGCGGGTATGAAATCCGTCGAACGGCACGAAAAAGCCCAAGCCGCGCTCGCGGCTGTCGAACTCGGCGACCGTGTGATGCACAAACCGAATGAGCTTTCCGGCGGACAACGGCAGCGCGTCGCGATCGCCCGGGCGCTCGTCAATCATCCTTCGATTTTGCTGGCGGATGAACCGACCGGCGCGCTCGACACAAAAACGAGTTACGAGATTATGGAGCTTTTCGAACGCCTTCACGAAGAAGGAAATACGATAATCGTCGTCACACACGAACACGACATTGCCGAACGCGCCCACCGCGTAATCACGATCCGCGACGGAGAAATTGAAAAAGACGAAAAAATAAGATGATCGAGAATTTGCCGGGCTATGTGTCAATAACTTTTATTTTGACCACCTTTCTCACTGTCGGTTTCCTGCTGACTGCGATCAAGAAAACTGTTTTTGACACATTTCCTTCAAAACTTTTGATTTTCCTGCTTTCCTTTTGGATATTTTTTCAAGCAATTCTCGCGCTCAACGGTTTCCACCAAAATACCGCCGCATTTCCGCCGAGGGTTGCGATGTTCGGCGTTTTTCCAGCCCTTTTGCTGATCGTCATTTATTTCATATTCTTCCGCCAAAATTTCATCGAAAAATTGCCGCTCAAGATTTTAATACTTCTAAGCGTTATCAGAATTCCGGTCGAGATTGTTTTGTTATGGCTTTCTCAAAACCAACTCGTCCCGCAATCGATGACCTTTGAAGGAAGAAACTTCGATATTCTGTCTGGAATTACTGCACCGATCATCTATTTTGTGGCTTTTCGCGGCGGCAAAATAAGCCGTCCGCTTTTGATCGTTTGGAACATTTTCGCGCTCGCTTTACTTTTTAACATCGTCATTACGGCGATTCTTGCATTTCCTGCATTTAGTCCGAATCTCGCGACTGAACTCCAAAACCGCGCCGTTGCTTATTTTCCATACATTTGGCTTCCGACGATCATTGTTCCGATCGTTCTTTTCAGTCATCTTGCCATTTTTTGGAAACTTTATAAAAAATCAATGAACTAAACCTTTTAATGATATTCACGTATAATCAACTTAATAACTTTTCCGGTTTACGATTTATTAAATGAATTTTGCTGAAACCTTCAAACTTGCTTTCGATTCGATCTGGTCGCACAAACTGCGTTCATTTTTAACTCTGCTCGGAATGATCTTCGCAGTCACGGCATTTATGTTGGTGCTTTCAGTTTTACAGGGTTTTAGTTCTTATGTTGATGAAAAACTTGCTGGAATCGGTTCAAATTCATTTACCATCCGGCGTTTCAGTTTCGACGATTTCAAGGACACCGACACGATTGCCGCTGCCCAAAGACGCAATAAAGAACTGACCTTTGAAGAATTAGAATTTATCAAAGAACGCGCCCAACTGATCGATAAGATCGGCGCCAAAGCCCTGCCGAATTCGCGCGAAGTGAAACGCGGCACAGAAACCGTGCGCGATGTTCAAATGGACGGCGCAGAACCTGTGATCGGTGAGATCGAAAAGCTCGATATCGCCGAAGGTCGTTATTTTACGAACACCGAAAACAACAATTCGATGCGCGTCTGTTATGTCGGTCGGGACATTGCCGACAAATTTTTTCCGCAGGGAGACGCGCTTGGCGGCGAGATCACAATTCAGGGAATTCCCTACAAAATCATCGGAATTCAAACCGCGAAAGGCACGGTTTTCGGTCGTCCGCAGGATAATTTTGTCCAATTTCCGATTCGAACATACGGCTCAAATTTCGGCGGATTACGCGGCAGCCGCGGAATTTACTTTGAAGCTTCGGCAAAATCCGACAAACTTTATAACGATGCGGTCGAAGAAGCGCGTTCTTTGATGCGGATCAAACGCAAGCTGCCGTTTGGTGACAAAGATAATTTTGGGATTTTAACGCCCGACGCGATTTCAAATTTGATCGGCAGCGTGACCCGACCGATCGGCTATGGAATTCTTTCGATTCCGACGATTGCGCTGCTGGTCGGCGCGATCGTGATCATGAATATCATGCTCGTTGCGGTCACTGAACGCACCAAAGAAATCGGCATCCGGAAGAGTTTGGGCGCACGCCAAGCCGATATTCTCAGACAATTTTTGATCGAATCGGCGACGCTTTCGCTAATCGGCGGATTAATCGGTCTGATTTTAGCCGAGTTACTCGGATTTATTGTGACCGCGTTCTTTTTTCAAACACGAATTCCGATTTGGGCAATTTTTCTGGCGGTCGGTATTTCCGGCGGCGTCGGAATTCTTGCCGGTTTATTTCCGGCTTGGAAAGCGGCACGGCTTGACCCGATCGAAGCATTGCGGCACGAATAGTTTATGAATTTTTTAACAGGCGCATTCTACGAAAACCTAATGATGGCGTTAGATACGCTGCGGAATAATAAACTCCGGTCATTTCTGACAATCATCGGAGTGGTCATCGGCGTGATCACCGTGATGCTGATTTCGTCAATTATCAGCGGCATCAATGTCGCCGTCGAAAAACAAGTCGAATCGTTCGGCACACGCTCAATTTTTCTTTACAAAATGGACATTGGCATCCGCACCAGCGCCCCGACGCGCGAAGAGAGAATGCGTAAACCTTTGACGATGGAAGATGCCGATGCGATCGGAAAACTGCCGTCAATCGAAGTTGCCGTTCCGTTTCTCGATATTTCCAACAATTTTTTCGGTCAAAAAATCAACGTGACCGGCAAAAACGGTAAAACTTCGACTTCGGTGCAAATGAACGGCACGCTGCCGCAAATTGAAAAAACATCGTCTGAAGTGCTCATCGATGGACGCTGGTTTTCTCAATCGGAAAGCGACGAAAAAGCCAATGTTTGTCTGATCGGCGACACAGTTCGAGACAGTTATTTTCCATATGATAATCCGATCGGTCAAACGATCGAGATCGGCGGCACTGAATTTAGAATTATCGGTTTGCTCCAAAAACGCGAACAGCTTTTCGGCGGCGGCGGCGGAAATAACGACCAATCGAACGCGATCTATATGCCGATGGGCGCGGCGATGAAGTTAAAACCGAATGCCGATGATCTTTTTATTTTAGCGGTCGCAAACGAAGGACTGCTCGACAAAGCCAAAGATTCAGTCCAGGACCTTTTGCGTGTCCGCCGCCACGTTAAATTCGGTGAGAAAAACAATTTTGCGATGGAAACTGCCGCAAGTTTGATCGACCAGTTCAAATCGATCACTCAGGGCGTATTTATCGCGATGGTCGTTATTTCATCGATCGGCTTGATGATCGGCGGGCTCGGCGTGATGAATATTATGCTCGTCTCGGTCACCGAACGAACCCGCGAAATCGGCATCCGCAAAGCAATCGGCGCCAAACAAAGTGATATTTTATTACAATTTTTGATCGAAGCGGCAACGCTGACAGGTTTCGGCGGAATTGTCGGACTTTTAATCGGCTGGCTTTTAACGTTGGTGGTGAAATTGATCATGCCGTCGTATGTTCCGCTCTGGGCACCGATCGCCGGTTTCGGGGCAAGTGTCGGGATTGGTCTGGTCTTCGGTCTTTTTCCGGCGTGGAAAGCGGCGCGGCTCGACCCGATCGAGTCTTTAAGATATGAGTAGGAAAAAAGCCCTGAGTTTGTTAAGTAACAAATTCAGGGCTTTTTTTGTGTTTAGCCCGGATTTCCTGAAAAAACAGCGCCGATAACCCTCAGTGTAATTCCGATCAATGCCAGAATTATCGTGATCGCCCACGCCGAACCGGACGATATTTTATTGGTTTTCTGCAATCCGATCGAAGCCAGGACCCAACCCCAAATTGCAAATACGTCAAAAAAACTGATCAATGTTGCCAACACCGGCATCGATTTTCCGTCAAGAAACATCCCCAAATTTGCCTGCACCAACCCGCGCTGACTGCTCGCAATATCAATTTCGTCAACCGATTTGAAAGCCAATATAATAAAATTGGCAATGATCGATATAATTGTCGGTGGAAATGAAGAATAAACCCATGTTGAAACTCCGTGCAGATAATTCCCGTTTCCGCCGAATGCTTTGCCTCCCAACCAGTAAATTAATCCGCCAATCGCCGTCACGATCAGAAAAATAACCGGCAAACCATATCTGACAGCCGTCATAATTGTCGTTTGAATTTTCATCGCATTCTCTTTTTGTTCGGCAGTCATATTCTGAGCTTGCGGGTTTTTATCAAGCTGCTCGGCGGCAAATCTTTTGAAATTTTCGGCACCGATCTTGTAATAAAAAGTGAATGCGAATGCCGATGTTAAAATCATCATGATCAGCAATGCGATTATAAATCGTGGTTTTCGTCGTAAGTCTTCAAAGGTTCTGCCGGGTTCGATAAAAATATTTCCAAGCGTTGCAAGTTCCGACATCTGCGGTTGTTTGTCTTCAGGCTTGATCTGTTCAGGAATCGGCGGTTCCTTCCATTCGGTATTGTCTCCGTCCATTTTTTTCTCCTTTTTTGCGGCTTTTACATCAGTGTTTGACTTTGAAGCCGCTGTTTTGTTTGTTGGTATTACAGTTATCAATACGCAAAACAAAATTTATTCGTTTCACCTTTATTCAACTATCGGCGCGGTTTCGTAACCATCAATACGAATGCACGCCGCGAAATGTCCCGAGGTAATTTCGCGAAGTTCAGGGACAATTTCGGCGCATTTAGCAATGGCGATCGGACAACGCGTGCGAAAACGACAACCCGACGGCGGATTGATCGGCGTCGGGACATCGCCTTGCAAAACGATCCGCTCGCGTTTTTGCTTCGGATCGGGAATCGGAATCGCTGACAGCAAAGCCTTTGTATAAGGATGAAGCGGCAGTTCATAAAGTTCTTCGGATTCGGCAATCTCGACGATCTTCCCCAAATACATGACCGCGACGCGCTGCGAAATATGCTCGACGACCGCCAAACCGTGCGAAATAAACAAATATGTTAGCCCGAACTCCGCTTGCAGATCCTGCAAAAGATTAACGACCTGCGCCTGAACTGAAACGTCCAATGCCGATACCGGTTCGTCGCAAATGATTAGTTTCGGATTCAAGGCAAGCGCGCGGGCGATACCGATTCGTTGGCGCTGACCGCCCGAAAATTCGTGCGGATACCGATACATATAATTCGGATCGAGCC
>JBBQOA010000189.1:0-7862 GCA_038330465.1 Pyrinomonadales bacterium | reverse complement strand
AATCCGACCGGCGCGATGGGACTTCCCGATTATCTTGGTTGGGACTGGAAATCGAAAGGCGCGCTTCCGATCGTCTGCGTTCCCGGATGTCCGACGCAACCTGACAACATAACTGAAACATTGCTTTATCTGCTTTATCAATCGGCGGAACGGGCGCCGATGATCCCGCTCGACGAATCTTTGCGCCCGACGTGGTTATTTGGCGAAACGGTTCATGAAGGCTGCGACCGCGGCGGTTATTACGAACAAGGGCAATTCGGCGACGATTACGGCTCGAAATACTGCATCGTCAAGCTCGGTTGTTGGGGTCCGGTCGTGCAGTGCAATGTCGGAAAGCGCGGCTGGATCAATGGACTCGGCGGTTGTCCGAATGTCGGCGGAATCTGTATCGGCTGCACGATGCCGGGTTTTCCCGATAAGTTTATGCCGTTTATGAATCAGCCTCCGGGGTCGCTTTTGTCGTCGCAAGCCGTGATGACTTACGGCAAAGCGATTCACGCCCTGCGCCGCTACACGCAAGCCTCGCTCAATCAGGAACCGGCTTGGCGGCAACGCGGAAAAAAACTGACCTCGGGTTATGCCGACGAAACAGTCAAAAAGAAATCGTGAAGCAGCAAAATTCAAAAGACAACGGAACGGATTGGTCGCTGAACGGTGAAAAATTGCCCGCCGATTTGCTTGATGCGGAGAATGTTTTGTCGCAATTAGCCGGAGTTTTTTTCTCGCTCGACTCGCCATTTGGAAAAAATTCTCAAAACATCTCCGAAAAAGAATTACCGAGCGTGACCGACACTTACCGAATTCTCGTTGAACAAATTCCGGCGGTTGTTTTTATCGCTTTTTTCGATAAGGATTTCGGCGAAGCTTATGTCAGTCCGCAAATTGAAGCGACGCTTGGCTTTAATCAGGAAGAATGGCTTAAAGATCCGGTCCGCTGGTATCAGCAAATTCACCCCGAAGACAAAGACCGTTGGAGCAATGAAGCCGCGCAGATGTTCTTAACGGGCGAATCGCTGCGTTCGGTTTACCGCGTTCTGGCGCGTGACGGACGCGTCGTCTGGTTTCACTGCGAAGTAAAAATGGTCCGTCACGAAGACGGGCGACCGTGGTTCATTCACGGCATCGGGTTTGACATTACGGAACGCAAAACTGCGGAGGAAGCACTTTCCAAAAGTGAAGAGATTCTTCGCGGAATTTTTGAATTTGCGCCTGATACGATGGTGGTGGTCAATGAAAAAGGTGAAATTCAGCGTGCCAATGCGCAAGTTGAACAAATGTTCGGTTACGAACGCCATGAGCTGATCGGGCAATCGGTTGAAATTCTGATGCCGAATCGTTTTCGGAACAATCACATCAAACACCGCTCGGAGTATATTGAAGCTCCGCATCTGCGTCCGATGGGCGACGGATTCGATTTTCAGGGCAGACGCAAAGACGGAAGTGAATTTCCGGTCGAAATCATGCTCAGTCCGGTGACCAATAAAGCCAACTCTCTGGTGATTGCGATTATCCGCGACATTACAAAACGCCAGCAGAATGAAAAGGTTCAACGCGAATATGCCGACCGTATGAAAATTCTTTCGCGCCGTTTGATCGAAGTTCAAGAAGCCGAGCGGCGCAATATCGCTTTGGAGCTGCACGACGAAATCGGGCAAATTCTGACGGGCTTAAAATTAACTTTGGAAATGAGCTCACGCCTGCCCGAAGGCGAATTACGGGCAAGTCTTGCCGGCGCGCAGGCGCTCGTCAATGAATTGATGACGCGCACCCGCGAATTGTCGCTTGATTTGCGTCCGGCGACGCTTGACCATCTCGGACTGATGTCCGCGCTTTTGCGTCATTTTCGACACTACACTTCGCAAACGCAGGTTAATGTCGATTTTCGGCAAGACGGTCTTGAAGGACGAAGATTTTCGCCAGAAATCGAAACTGCCGGATTTCGGGTCGTGCAGGAAGCCTTAACAAATATTGCGCGGCACTCAAGATCGGAAGAAGCGATCATCCGAATTTGGTCTGAAATGAACACGCTGACGATCGAAATTGAAGATAACGGAAAAGGTTTCGATACCGAAGCGGCGTTTGCCGCTCACCAATCGAGCGGATTGGCAGGAATGCGTGAAAGAGTCTTGCTGACCGGCGGAATTTTTAACATTAAATCACATTTAGATATCGGCACTCGTTTGACGGCGGAATGGGATTTAAGCGATGATACAAACCAACAAGTCAAAATTCATAGTTAATAATTGATGAATACTTCGGGAACAACCATTATTTTAGCCGACGATCACCGCATCGTCCGTCAAGGCTTACACGCGCTGCTCAAAGCAGAATCCGATTTTAATGTGATCGGTGAAGCGGGCGACGGACTCGAAGCGTTGGAAATGGTTAAAAAACTCAATCCTGATGTTGCCGTGTTGGATTTGATGATGCCCGGTCTGAACGGTTTGGAAGTTGCGCGCCAAATCAGCAAACAAACCCAACACACAAAAGTCATTATTCTTTCGATGTATGACGATGAAGGATTTGTCCTCGAAGCGCTTTCAAACGGTGTTTCGGCGTATGTTCTGAAAGATGCGGGCTCGACCGATCTGATCAAAGCCGTCCGTGAAGTGCGCGACGGACATCGGTTTCTGAGTTCACCGCTTTCCGACCGCGCGATCGAAGTTTACGAGCATCTGACGAAATCAGGAAAGATGGACAAATATGAAACCCTGACGACTCGTGAACGCGAAGTTTTGCAGCTTTCCGCTGAAGGACGAACCAACAGCGAAATCGCCGAACGGCTCGGCATCAGCGTTCGCACCTCAGAAACTCATCGCTCAAACGTCATGCACAAACTCGGCGTTCACACGCAAGCCGATCTGACGCGCTACGCCATCAAGCGCGGAATTATTTCAATGGAATAATCACCTGAATTGGTCAAACCAATTATCCGATTTTCATCAAAAAAACACTTTCAATCTCGAAAATTACGTAGGTTTTTATCAAAAAATACGTAGATTTGCGAATATCTATTTCATTTCAAACCATAGATAATCATTAATCAACAGCAATTTTGTATTTAATCGAACAATAATTTAAGTTATTGCCAAATAAAAAACTGAAAGGAGGCGGAAATGTCAGAAGAAGTTCCATACGGACGAATTACGCAAAAAGCCCCGCCGGTAAGCGATGTGCATATCGTTTGGATTACCGCGGGTTTGGGCTGTGACGGCGATTCGGTTGCCATTACAAATGCGACCCAGCCAAGTATTGAAGATGTTCTTTTGGGAGCGATTCCCGGTTTGCCGAAAGTCCATCTCCATAATCCGGTGCTGGCGTATGAAAACGGCGATGAATTTATGGCGTATTGGTACAAAGCGGAACGGGGCGAACTCGACCCGTTTGTATTGGTCGTCGAAGGTTCGATTCCCAACGAAAAGATCAAGGAAGAAGGTTATTGGGCGGCACTCGGAACTGATCCGAAGACGGGACAACCGATCACGACCAATGAATGGATCGATCGTCTTTCGCCGAAAGCGTTGGCGGTCGTCGCGATCGGAACTTGCGCGACTTACGGCGGAATTCACGCGATGGAAGGCAATCCGACGGGCGCGATGGGTTTGGCGGATTATCTCGGCTGGGACTGGAAAACAGGCGCGGGCATTCCGATCGTCAATGTGCCGGGCTGTCCGGTTCATCCCGACAATTTTATGGAAACGGTTCTCTATCTGCTTTATCAGGCATCCGGACTCGCACCGATGATCCCGCTCGATGAAGTCGGTCGCCCGCTCTGGCTTTTCGGCAGCACCGTTCACGAAGGCTGCGACCGCGCCGGCTATTACGAACAGGGCGATTTTGCCGATGAATACGGTTCGCCGAAATGTATCGTCAAGCTCGGTTGTTGGGGTCCGGTCGTTAATTGCAACGTCCCGAAACGCGGCTGGACGGGCGGCGTCGGCGGTTGTCCGAATGTCGGCGGAATCTGTATCGGCTGCACGATGCCGGGTTTCCCCGACAAATTTATGCCCTTTATGGACGAACCGCCGGGCGCGAAGATTTCTTCGACCGCGATCGGCATCTATGGCAAAGGCATTACCGCGCTTCGCAGTTTGACCAACAACACGCTGAACAAAGAACCGAAGTGGCGCCACGCACGCGCCGAACTGACGACCGGTTATCGGGCGAAACATTATTGAGATAAGGAGCTAAGAAAATGACACCATCAGTAGAAACAGATAGAAAACTTGTCGAGATGAATTGGGACCCGATCACCCGAATTGTCGGCTCGCTCGGCATTTACACGAAAATCGATTTTGAGAATCGCGAAGTCGTCGAATGTCACAGCACCTCGTCGATCTTTCGCGGCTACTCGATCTTTATGAAGGGCAAAGACCCGCGTGACGCGCATTTTATCACGTCGCGGATTTGCGGAATCTGCGGCGATAATCACGCAACTTGCGCGACCTACGCGCAAAATATGGCGTTCGGCGTCGTGCCGCCGGCGCTTGCCGAATGGATCGTCAATCTCGGCGAAGCCGCCGAATATATGTTCGACCATAATATCTTTCAGGATAATCTGGTCGGCGTCGATTTCTGCGAGCAAATGGTCAAGGAAACAAATCCAAGCGTCTGGGCAAAAGCGCAGCAGACCGATTGTCCGCACGCCGCCGATCACGGCTACAAAAAAATCTCGGACATTATGACCGCGCTCAATCCGTTCACGGGCGATTTTTACCGCGAAGCACTGCAAGTCAGCCGTTATACGCGGGAAATGTTCTGCCTGATGGAAGGCAAGCACGTTCATCCTTCGACTCTTTATCCGGGCGGTGTCGGAACGGTTCCGACCGTTCAACTGTTCACGGACTATTTGGTTCGATTAATGCGCTACGTCGAATTTATGAAAAAGGTCGTGCCGCTCCACGACGATCTTTTCGACTTTTTCTACGAAGCCCTGCCGGGTTATGAAGAAGTCGGACGACGGCGCATTCTGCTCGGCTGCTGGGGTTCGTGGAATAATCCCGATATTTGCGATTATAAATACGAAACGATGGCTGATTGGGGACGCGCGATGTATGTCACGCCGGGCGTCGTCGTCGACGGCAAACTCGTCACGACGAGCCTCGTCGACATCAACGTCAATATGCGGATCCTGCTTGGAAGCTCGTATTACGAAGGCTGGGAAAATTCCGAAACTTTCGTCAAACAAGACCCGCTCGGCAATCCGATCGACCGCAATCATCCGTGGAATCAAACGACGATCCCGAAACCGCAGAAACGCGATTTTAACGGAAATTATACGTGGGTGATGTCGCCGCGCTGGTATCACGAAGGCGAAGAAGGCGACAAAAAACATCTCGCGCTCGACACGGGCGGCGGCGCGATCGCGCGCTTGTGGGCAACGGCGCTCGCCGGACTCGTCGATGTCGGATATGTCAAAGCGACCGGTCAGAGCGTCAAGATCTATCTGCCGAAAACGATGTCGAAACCCGAAGTCGAATTCGAATGGAAGATCCCGAAATGGTCAAATGCGATCGAACGCGACCGCGCCCGAACGTATTTCCAAGCCTACGCGGCTTCGATGTCACTCTATTTCTGCGAACAGGCATTAGCCGAATTACACGCCGGACGGACGAAAACCTGGACACCGTTCAAAGTACCGGAAGAAGCGATCGGCTGCGGTTTTCACGAAGCCGTGCGCGGAGTTCTGTCGCATCACGTCGTCATCCGCGAAGGCAAGATCGCAAATTATCACCCGTATCCGCCGACTCCGTGGAACGCGAATCCGCGTGATATTTACGGAACGCCCGGACCCTATGAAGATGCCATTCAGGGAACGCCGATCTTCGAAGAAAACGGTCCCGACAAATTCAAAGGCATCGACATTATGCGGGCGGTTGGCAGCTTCGATCAGTGTCTGCCGTGCTGTGTTCATATGTATCTCGGCAACGGCAAAACGCTCGAAACGCATCATTCGCCGATGTTCGGGATGATGTAGAAAGACAAAGGGATGTTCATTTAACGAGTGATGAGTAACAATAAAATTTAGTGCCGCTTATCACTCGTTCTTTGCTATTATTCAATAAATGTTAGACAAAAAAGATTTTCAGAAGCGGCTTCAAAAGATCGAAACGCTCGTCCAAACCATCGAATCGGCGGCTGATCCGAACGTCCGCACGAGCGCGATCGAACTGATGCAGAGTTTGATGGAAATAAACGGCGCGGGGCTTGAGCGGATGATGGAGATCGTCTTTGAATCGGGCACGACGGGCGGCGCGATCATTGACGATTTTGCGGGCGACGAACTCGTCGAAAGTCTGCTTCTGCTTTACGGTTTGCATCCTTTGAGCATTGAAACGCGGATTTTGCAGGCATTGGAAAAGGTGCGCCCGTATCTGCTGACGCATAAAGGAAATGTCGAACTCGTGGGGGTCACCGAAGGCGTTGTCCATTTAAAGCTGCAAGGCAGCTGCGACGGTTGCGCTTCGTCGGCGATGACTTTGAAATTAGCGATCGAAGAAGCAATCTACGAAAGCGCGCCCGATCTTGTCGGGCTCAAAGTCGAAGGCGTTGTCGAGCAGCCGAAACCATCCGCGTTTGTCCAGCTTGAAAGAGCGAAAGCCGTCGGCGGCAATGAACGCGAAAACGGCTGGAAGGAAGTCAGCGGTTTGGCTTCGCTCGCCGACGGTGCGGTTCGGACGATCGAAATTTCGGCGCGTCCGGTCGTTTTTTGCCGGATCGGCAAAGATTATTACGCCTACAGCGAAAGTTGTCCCGAATGCGGCAAAACGATGAGCGCCGCGTCGCTCGAAGCAACCGCGCTGGTTTGTCCTTCGTGCCGCGGTCGTTTTGACGTGATGCGCGCCGGACGCGGACTCGACAAACCGAATCTGTATCTCGAACCGTTTCCGCTTTTGATGGAACGCGGACAGGCAAAAATCGCTTTGCCAAATATGTAAGTCGTTCAGAGTTCAAACTTCAAGTTTGCTGACCGTCCGCGAAGCGCGATAGTCAAATATGCTAAAGCGTGAACTCTAAGCAAAAAATAATGATTCAAACATCACCGCCAAACAATGCTTTTAACAATCTTCGACGTTTCATCAAACGTAACGAAACGGTCGAGCATTGCGAATTATGCAGCGCCGAACTCGCGCCCGAACATCAGCATTTGCTTGAACCCGCAAACCGAAAGTTGGTTTGTTCGTGCGATGCCTGCGCGATTCTTTTCTCAAGCTCGGACGCAAAATATCGGCGGGTTCCGCGCACCGTTCGTTTTTTGGAAAATTTTCAGATGGATGACCTGCAATGGGAGAGCCTTTCGATTCCGATCAATATGGCGTTCTTTTTTTACAGCAGTCCGCAGGCGAAAACCGTCGTCCTTTATCCGAGTCCGGCAGGTCCGACCGAATCGCTTTTGCCGCTCGACGCGTGGGCGGAGATCCTGGAATTGAATCCGATCCTGAAAAAGTTGGAAGCGGACACCGAAGCGCTGCTCGTCAACCGCGTTCAAAACGCTGAATATTATATCGTGCCGATCGATAAATGTTACGAATTAACAGGTTTGATTCGCGCTCATTGGCGCGGACTGGCGGGCGGAACGGAAGTTTGGGAAAAGATCCGGCAATTTTTTGCGGGATTAAAACAACGCGCGATGTAGTCTAAAAACCATCGGCGGAAGCTGATGGATGAGCATTTTATGCCGGAATTGAATTTTGAGATATTTGAAGCCGAAGCGCTGCCCTTTGCGGCATCTCCGCAGCTGAGTTTTAAACTCGGCATCACGAATGTGGACGTGGACGAAGCGATTCATACGAACGCGCTCCAATGCCAGATCATGATCGAATCCGCGCGCCGCCGTTACACGCCGGAAGAACAAGCGCATT
>JBBQOA010000188.1:0-7889 GCA_038330465.1 Pyrinomonadales bacterium | reverse complement strand
ATGGAGCGGTCAAACTCGTCAAGATCATCAATCGTCCGGGCAATCAAATGATTCCCGACGAACGGTTTCCGCTCGGGCAGCGAAATCAGCTATTTCGCAATAATGGAACCGAACAATTTGAGGATGTTTCGGATAAAGCGGGCGATAATTTCACGCTTTTTGAAGTCAGCCGCGGCGCCGCGTTCGGCGATCTCGATAACGACGGCGATACCGATATATTGGTCGTCAACAATAACGGCAAAGCCCGACTTTTGTTAAATCAGGTCGGCAATAAAAATCATTGGTTGGGTTTGAAATTGATCGGCAGCGACGGCAAACGAGATGCAGTCGGCGCGAAGGTCGAGATTTTTATCGCGCAAAAAAATGTTTTGCGCCGCCGCGTAAAAACCGACGGAAGTTATGCTTCCGCCCACGATCCGCGCGTTTTGGTCGGACTCGGCAAAAACGAAAAGGTCGAAAAGATCCGCGTTACCTGGAGAAGCGGAAAAATCGAAGAATGGCAAAATCCGCCGCTCGAAAAATACACAACCCTGAAAGAAGGGTCGGCAGCCAAACCATAAGAGTCATAATGAAAACAAACCCTAAAATAATATTCGTCATTCCTATCATTTTGATATTTGCAGCGAACCTCTTTGCGCAGAATATTTTGCCGCCGCCGCAGGAAGGTTTGGTCGCGGTTGATCAGCCCGATTTGAAAGAATTGGAACCGGAAGTTCGCGAGCAAATTTTGTCGTTTCAGGCGCTGCTTGCCGAAACGGCGAAGTTGGCGCCGCTCAATGCCAAAAATTTGAGCGGATCATACGGCACGATGGGACAGATCTATCACGCCTATTCGTTTTTGGAATCCGCCGAAGAATGTTATCAAAACGCCGCCAAACTCGACCCGAAAGATTTTCGATGGGTGTATTTTCTCGGCAAGGTCGCCGCGGACCGCGACAAATTCAACGATGCGATCTATCATTTCAACAAAGCCAAAGTATTGCGCCCCGATTATCTGCCGATCGAAATCAATCTCGGAAATGCCTATCTCGAAATAAATCTGCCCTTTGCAGCGAAGGAAAATTTTGAAAATGCCTTGAAGATCAGCCCGGACAATCCGGCGGCATTGTACGGCTTGGGGCAGATCGCTTACACGGAAGGCAAATTTCAAGCAGCCGTGACGCTTTTTGAAAAGGTTTTAAGCCTTCTTCCGGAAGCGAATCGCGTCGAATATTCGCTCGCGCTTGCCTATCGTGGGTTGAAAAATGTCGAACTGGCAAAACTCCATTTCGAAAAACAGGGAACCGTCGGCGTGCGCGTCGCCGATCCGCTTTTTGACGGCTTGGACGAACTGAAAAAAGGTGTTCGTTTGCGGCTTTTGCGCGGAAAAGTCGCGCTCGAAGCCGGAAGATTGGCGGAAGCCGAGATTGAATTTCAAAAAGCTCTCGCCGCCGAACCCGAAAATGTCACGGCATTGCTTAATTACGGTGTGACATTGGTTCAAATGAAAAAATTCCCGGAAGCCGCCGCAAATTTTGTCAAAGCCGTCCGGCTCAGTCCCGACAACATCAACGCGCGGTATAATCTGGCGATTCTGCTGGCGGCGCAAGGAAAACATTTCGAAACGATCCCGCAGCTCAAAGCGATTTTACAGATCAATCCAAAGGATGCCGAGACGCGATTTTTTCTTGCCAAAGAATTGCGCGATGCCAATCTTTTGCAGGAATCCTTGAGTGAATTTATCGTCGTTTACAATTCCAATTCCGACAACGAAGATGTTTTGCTGGAATTGGTCAAACTTTTATTGAAACGCGGCGAACACAAACAAGCCAAAGAATTGCTCGAAAAAAGTTTCGCCAAATTTCCCGATCGCGGGCGCACGGTTGCCGCGCTTGTCTATATTTACGCCGCTTCGCCCGAGCTTGACCTGCGCGACGGCACCAAGGCGCTCGAACTTTCAAAACGTCTTTTCGGCGCCACCAAACTGATCGAACACGGCGCGCTCGTCGCGATGGCTTACGCCGAACTCGGTCAGTGCGATAATGCCGCCAAAGTCACCAAAGAATTGATCGGGCAAGCTGCCAAAGCCGATCAGCAAAGCCTTATTTTGAAATTAAAGAATGAATTAAATAAATACGAAAACGAAGTGCCGTGCCGGGTGAAAAACTGAATGAGCTTAAAAAAACACGGAATAAAATGAGTTTGACTTTTGAATTTAACCAATGACCAAGGCAAAGATTTTATCGAATGTCGCGCTTGAATTGACCGTTTTTGTCTGCGGCGCGCTCGTGATGATCTACGAAATTACGGGTTCGCGCCTGCTTTCGCCGTTTATCGGTTCGTCCACTTATGTTTGGACGAGTTTGATCGGCGTTATTTTAGCGGCACTCAGTCTCGGTTATTGGCTTGGCGGAAAAACTGCCGACTGCAAACCCGAACTTAAAATTCTCGCTTCGATCATTTTTCTCGCGGGCGGCACGGTCGCCGTAACGATCCTGTTCAAAGACATCGTTCTTTCGCTGATCGCTGAAAGTTTCTGGATCCTCGAAGTGAAATCGCTCGCTGCGGCGCTGCTGCTATTTGCGCCGGCAAGCGTTTTGCTCGGATTTGTCACGCCGTACGCCGTCAAATTGAAAATGTCGTCGCTCGCCGACGCCGGTAAAACCGTTGGCAGATTATACGCGCTTTCGACGGTCGGCAGTATTTTCGGCACATTTCTCGCCGGATTTTTTCTGATCCCGTTTGTCGGCAGCACGAAAACGCTCTATCTGATCGGGTTTTGCCTGATTGGACTCTCGATTCTGCTCGCGCCGTTCGCCATTACGAAAACCAATCTGTCGATTTTGATCATCTTTGTTTTCGGCATTCTGACAACCGAATTGCAAGATTGGTATTTGCTCAAAACAAGCGATCTGCACGACATTGACACCGAATATAGCCGTGTCCGGATTTTTACGATGACGGACGAAGCGAGCGGCAAAAAGATGCGGGCGATGGCGATCGACCCGTATTTTATCCAGTCTAAAATGTATCTGGACAGCGACGAACTCGCCTCTGAATACGCCAAATATTATCATCTGATCCGTCATTTCAAACCCGATTTTCAAAAAACGCTGCTGATCGGCGCCGCCGGATATTCCTTTCCGAAGGAATATTTAAAAACCTATCCCGATAAACAGATCGAAACGGTCGAAATCGATCCGCAGATGACCGAAATCGCCAAAAAATACTTTCGCCTGACGGAAAATCCGAATCTCAAGATCATTCACGAAGACGGCAGAACATTTCTTAATCGAGTTGATTCAAATCAATATGACGCCGTTTTGATGGATGCCTTTGGCTCGCTTTTTACCGTTCCGTTCCAACTGACGACGATCGAAACCGTCACCGAGATCAGCCGCGTTCTAAAGAGCGACGGCGTTGTCATCTTCAACGTCGGCGGCGCGATCAAAGGCAGCGCGAGTCGTTTTCTAAACGCCGAAATCAACACTTACCAACAGATCTTCCCGCAGGTTTATCTTTTCAAAGTTCGTCCCGAACGCGCCGACGAAGAAGTCCAAAATCTCATCATCGTCGCTCTTAAAACAGATCAACCGAAGTTGTTAAAATCAGCCGATGCGGAAATTTCAATACTACTCAAAAATCTTTACACCGCGCCGCTCAAAATTGATACCCCGGTTCTGACAGATGAACTTGCGCCGGTTGAATATTACAATTCTTCTGCCCAAAGATTTGCTCAATGGCAAAATAGTAAAAAGTAAAAAAAAGTAAAAATTGTCGATCAACAAATTTTCAACATTCGCGCATCTTTTCAGATTTTAGCTAAACCTTGTATCGTACGAGAAAAAATATTGCGGATTTATTTTGATAAATGATAGATTTTAGTGAATTTCGGTTTGTTTAAAAATAAGAATAATTCAAAAGAAAATACAAAAAAATAGGAGAAACAGGTCGAACAGATCGTTCCGGTCAAAATATTATGCCAGAGAACAAATTCGGTTACGAGCAAATGCTTGAAATCAACACGGCGCATTGTCCAACAGATACTGAATTAAATCGATTAGCGAATTTTATGACCGGAAATCACAAGAAGATTCCGGCAGGTTTTACCTATTTGGGTCAGTTTATAGACCATGACATTTCGCTGAATTCAGCTTTTGTCGATCGAATTCCGCCCTGGGGATCGATACCTGAATCAAATATTTCTAACAAACGGACTCCTTTCTTAAATTTAGAAACGATTTACGGTTTTGAGTCGTCAACTAACCCTGCTGAAACCGAAACAGATTTATGGATGGCGGGAAACTCCAAAACGCTTTTGAAATTAGGTGACACCAAAGCAACTCCGATTATAAATAAAGTGTTTGTCGGGAAAGATTTACCGAGAATTCCTGGCAGTTCGATGGCGCAAATCGTGGATTCTCGCAATGATGAAAATTTAGCGGTTGCCCAAACGCAAGTTGCCTTTATGAGATTTCATAATGCCGTTGTTAAATATCTTAACAGTGATGATTCCGCCGAAACATTCGAAAAAGCCCGTAAAATTACGACCCAACATTATCAATGGATCATTCTTAAAGATTATCTTCCCCGAGTTATTAAAAAATCCGTTTTGAATGATGTTCTAACGAGTGGCAATCAATTTTATTTTCCAAAAGCCAAAACGCCCTTCATACCCTTAGAGTTTTCGGCTGCCGCCTTTCGTTTTGGACACAGTATGATCCGAAATTCTTATAATTGGAACCGGTTTTTTAACGACGACCAGTTTCCCAGCGCGGCGACCTTGAGAAATTTGTCCAAGTTGACGGGAAGAGGCGGGTTAGGCGGAAACGATCAGCTCGCCAGCGAATGGGCAATCAATTGGAATTTGTTTTATGAAACGCCGGATTCTCCTTTTGGAAAATTTAATGTTGCAGAAGCTATAAATACCAAAATTTCCGGCGCGTTGGGTTTGTTGCCTGATAATTTGGGTCAGTTTCCGACAACCTTTGACCGATCCACCTCACTTCCGGCGTTGGATTTATATCGCACGAGAGCCTTTGGTTTACCGACCGGACAAGCAGTTGCAAAGCGCATTTTGGGAACAGAGGAGAGGATGCTGAAACCCGAACAAATTGCCGACCTGCTTCCGGCAAATCTGAAATATACTTTTTCAAAAGAAACGCCGCTTTGGTTTTATCTGCTTGCCGAAGCCGAAATTGAAGAATATGGTCAAAATTTGGGAGAGGTCGGCAGCCGGATAGTTGCGGAATCTATCGTGACACTGATCCGGCTCAGCGATCCATCTATTTTGGAAAATAACTTTACGCCAAATCCCGACTTTTTCCCGCACGAAAAGGAATTCGGGATGGCGCAATTGCTGAAATTCGTTAGGAAAATGGCGGGCAATCAAGATTTTGATGAACTTAACCCACTATCTTAATAACATCAATTAAGACAGAAACCTGGTTGAGAATTTTATTTACAAAGATGTTGAATACAAATAGGAGAAAAAAACAAAATGAAAATAATAGAAAAAATAGAGGCGTGGAAAGTCGCGGCAGATAAGGATGCCAATTTATATGAAGAATTGCAGAAAGAATCAGTTGCCGCTGTGATTGGCGGGATAAAAAGTGACGATTGGAAAATCTGGATGAAGCGTTTTCATTCAAATAATCAACAACTTCAAAGGCTGCTGGGAGAGGACAATCTCGACCCGCGATATCGGAACGAAGTTCTCGGATACGTCGGCGCCGGCGGAGTTTGCGGCGGCGGAACAAGAATGTCGCTTGTTTTAAATATGCCCGATACTTATAAAGCAGCCCTTGACAGTGCAAGTTTACCGACTGAGATTCGTAACGACGGAAGTGATCCGGTTTCGGTTCCGTAAAATCACTTCGTCAAAATTCAGTTTGAGAATGCGTAAACAGCATTATGCACATTGAGAAACGCAATTCGAATTTGTCCGAGTCGGCACTTTTTCGGGCAAGCAAAAGGGCAACTGAGTGTTCCCTGCGCTGGCAACGGCTTTGCGACGTTTATCTGCCATTCGGATCGGACGGCACATTTTGGCGATTCAGCCGTTTAAATCAACCTGAAGAACAGACGCAGGGATGGAAATTACACATCTCGGCGACTGTTCTTCAGGCTTGCGATCTATTCGAGAAAATCGCCCCATTTTTGATTTCCAAAAACTTACGGTTCAAAGCCCCCGGATCACTCAAGGAACTTATCAAAATCAATTCCGGTTTGGATTACGGTTATTGGCAAGTCGGGAAGTTTGTGACGGTTTATCCTTCGAATGAAACAGCAGCCCTTGAACTTGCCCGTGAACTTCACGAATTGACGGGCGAGTTTAGCTCGATTGCGGTGCCATTTGATATCCAATATTTACCAAACAGTTCCGTTTTTTATCGTTACGGAGCTTTTGAAGAGATTGAAATGAAAACCGAAGATGGTTTGACCTTACCGGCTATCAGAAATTTATCGGGCGAACTAGTCTATGACGATTGTCTGCAAGCCGTTCCCAATTGGCTGAAAGACCCGTTTCCGGCGGCGGCTGTGAATTTTGAAGACGATTCGGAAAATGCCGAAACGCCCTTGATGACAACATACGGGATCTTTCGGGCGATCACTCAACGAGGCAAAGGCGGAACTTATCAGGCTTTGGATTTGAGCGCTTTTCCCTCGCGTTTTTGTATTGTCAAAGAGGGACGGCGAAATGGCGAGGCTTTCTGGAATGGTCAGGATGGCTTTCAACTTACAAAGAATGAGCAAAATGCATTGCAAACCCTCGGCGCAAGGTACCGGGACGTTCCACAATATTACGCTTCATTTGAAGCCTCCGGAAATTTTTATCTGGTAATGGAGTTTGTCGAGGGCAATAGTCTGGCGGATCTGATGAAGTTTCGGAAGCGGCGTTTCTCCGTTAAACAAGTAATGTTTTATGCTGCAAATATCGCCGAAATTATTGAAGAAATTCATAAAGCAGGTTGGATTTGGAATGATTGCAAACCGTCAAATCTGATCGTGACGAGTAAAAACTCGCTCAGACCGATTGATTTTGAAGGCTCATTTCCAATCCATGAGACCGCACCGTTTGATTGGCGAAGTCACGCTTTTTCGAGACCGGGGAAAAATCAAACTTCATCCAAAGGAGATGATTTTTACGCCCTCGGCGCGGTAATTTATTTTCTGTTGACCGGAATATATTACGATCCGAATGCCCCGATCCGGATTGGCAAACTACGCCGGAATGTGCCGGTCCATCTTCAACAAATAATTGAGAACCTTTTGAATGATTCTGCCTTAGACAAAAAAAATATTGCTTCTGATATTCGACTGGCGCTTGGGGAAATATAAAATCCGCATTAAAGATTCGCACATTTTTTGAGATCGGTGAATTTTGAGTCTGATCTGATTTTGTCAAAAATCGGATCGGTTATCACAAATGGAAACGCCGGATACTTTTCATCGCAGGATTTCGTCAAATATTCAAAAACCTTATCCGTCTCGCCAAGTCCGAGATAAACTATCGCTTTTTCCTGCGGCGCGACATAATCTCCGCCATCTTTTTTTGAAAGTTCATCCAAAACGGCAAGTATTTGTTTGGCTTTATCTTTTTCCCCGATCCTCCCATATGCTAAAGCGAGTGGAGCAGCACCGTAGATTTTGTCTTCCTGATAGATTTTTTCAAAAATTTCGATCGCTTCCGGTAATTTGTCGGTTGCCAAATACTGAAGACCGCGAAAGTAGAGTAATCTTTTATGATCCGGGAAAATTCCCAAGGATTCAGACAAAATTTTGTCCATTTTTTCATAGTTTCTTTCAAAATAATAAGAACGAGCCAAACTTAAATACGGCAATACCGAAAACGGTGAGAATTCTCGGGCTTTATTGGCTTCTTCGATTGATCCGGCATAATCCTTTTT
>JBBQOA010000187.1:0-7912 GCA_038330465.1 Pyrinomonadales bacterium | reverse complement strand
AAAAAACAAAATCCCCCCAACCCCCCCCCAAAAAATATTCATACCGCGTCTGATACCGAAACGATCCGCTTTGAAACGACTCTGATTATCAATGACATTTTGGGGGGCTTTTGGGCTTATTTTCTTTTTTCTTTTCAATTTTATCGAGACTGGCGCCGAAGCTTTCCGGTCGGCGTTTCTCAAAAGATTGGGCAAAACCGGCAACGCTCAAAATAGTAAGGACGCAGCAAATCCACCAAATCGCCGGTATTAAATGAAAAGCAATTCTGTTCAGCATCGAAAACCTCCAGAAATTTGTCCTTATGATTTTGTGTTTAAATCTCAATTTAGACGTTTTGATCCCTTAATTCAAGATTTTTCCGTTCAAAACCCGGGCGAAAATAATTTTGCTATCGTGACGAGCAGAGCGACGGCAGACAATCCGCCCCAAAAGGCTTATCACCGTTTTGACCAAATTGCGCGGCTGTTATGTGTTTCGCAATGGCTGTAAAAGTAAGATTAAAAGTAACTGATTAGGTTTTAGGTTTTGGTTCTTGAATCTATTGACTTCTCCATTGATCGAGAGACGAATCATCAAAAACCAAAAGCCAAAAACCAAAAGCCAAAACTCCAAGACCTAAACAATTATCATCAAACATTTGATTTGTAATTTATGTTCACCGAAGCTTCGGTTTCTTTGACGTTCGACGACACATTAATCTATGGGATTGTCCCGTTTTCAAAGCCGAGATTGACGGGCTCTTTGATGTCCGACTTTTTCGGATTTCGGCGCGTCCGTCGCTGTCGTAATCGGCAGACACAGGAATATCGTCGGGTAATCCGAATTGGACGGTGTTGAAAGTGCCATTTAAGCTGTTGATCCAATACCAAACTCCATCACGAAAAACGGCAATATCCGTCTTGCCGTCGCCGGCGAAAGCGGCGGGCGCGAGTTTATCGGTTGAAATCCCCAATTGAGTGGCGTAAAACCCTTGTGTCGAACGATTGAGATACCAAACTCCGTTCGAAGGGCGAAAGACGGAAATATCAGCCAATCCGTCGCCGTCGAAGTCGTATTTGATGCGCGTCTGCACCGCGTCGCCGATATACCGAGCCGCCGCAAAATCATATTGCCCGTCGTGATAAGCAGAACCGGCGGCGATAATCTTGCCATCCGCTTGAATGGCGGCGGCAAACGCAACATCGTCACCGCCAAAAAAATCAGTCGTCTGCTTGCCGTCCGTATCAAACTTAACGTCGAGTGCGCCCGTAGGATTGTAGCGCGCCAAGGCAAAGTCACGGGCGGTCGAATTGTTCAAACCAACCCCGACGGCGACAATTTTGCCGTTGCGCTGGACGAAGTATCGAATGAAGTGGTAACTTTGCCGTCTGCGTCGCGGATTAAAATTTTTGTTTTACGGATTGGGTGTTGGATTCGTTTTCCTCATTCTAATACAGTACTTAAAAATTATCGGACTAATACTTTATTCTAATGAAAAAAGTCCTCTTTTAGGGACCTCAAAAGAGCTTGTAGTTATAATTGACAGCCTTTTAAGATTGATTACTATACCGATCGGGTTTGGGCTATTTGGCGGGATCGGTTTATTTATGTTCGGTGGTGCCCGAATGATTTATGCTCTTTTTGAAAAAGAAGATTCTAAAATAAATCCCACCTTAGTCGAGCGGATAATAACCGCAGTCGTCATAATTATGATCCTGGCGGTTGCTATTCCAAATTTGCTTCATTCGTACCGTGAAGCAAACAAGGCACAGGAACCTCAAAAAATTTCAAATTGATTGTAATCAAAAGTATTGAGCTTAAATAGCATTTCCATTGAGTTATCTATGATATACCTTACGCCACCTATAAGGTCGAAACGAATGGCAGTATCCGGTTTGCCGGTTTGAAATGATAATTCTCACAAAAGTCGTGTAGAATAATTTAAATTATGCGCGATATTCCGGTCGGCAACGGCTCTTTACTTGTCACATTCGACGATAAATATCAGATTCGCGACGTTTATTTTCCGCACGTCGGGCAGGAGAATCACACGGAAGGCTTTCCGTTTCGCTTCGGCGTTTGGGCGGACGGCGAATTTTCGTGGGTTTTCGAGGACGGATGGAAACGCACGCTCAAATATTTGCCCGAAACACTTGTCACGGACGTTCATTTGATCAACGCGGAACTCGGTTTAGAGATCGTCTCGAACGACACGGTCGCGAGCCACGAAAATCTCTTTCTGCGGCGCGTGCGCGTTTCAAATCTGCTCGACACAAGGCGCGAAGTCCGCGTTTTTCTGCATCACGATTTTCGGATCTACGAAAACAATGTCGGCGACACGGCGTTTTACGATCCCGAATCGCGCGCGCTCATTCATTACAAAAAACATCGTTATTTTCTAATCAATACCGAACCGCATTTCGATAATTTCTCGACCGGACGCAAGGCTTTTCGCGATCAGGAAGGAACGTGGCGCGACGCCGAAGACGGCGAACTACACGGCGGCGCGAAAACCGAAGGCTCGGTCGATTCGACGATCCAACTTAGTTTCACGCTCGAAGGGCAAGACAGCTTCGAGTTTTTTTACTGGATCGCCGCCGCCACCTCGCACAAAGAAGTGCTGCGGCTTAATTATTACGTTTTAGACCAGCGCCCGCAGAAATTTCTCGATTACACCGAAAATTACTGGCGCGCGTGGGTCAATAAAAACGAAACCGATTTTGATGGTCTCGCGCCCGAGATCGTCGCGCTTTACAAACGCTCGCTGCTGATCATTCAAACGCAGATCGACCGGCGCGGCGCGATTCTGGCAGCAAACGATTCTGACGTGACGCTTCGCGCGACCGATCATTACAGTTATTTGTGGACGCGTGACGGCGCGTTTGTCGCGAACGCGCTCGATCTTGCCGATTATCGCCATATTACGCGCAAATTTTATCAATTCTGCGGCGAGATCGTCCACGAAAAAGGATATTTTCTGCAAAAATACAATGCTGACGGGACAGTCGCGTCGGGCTGGCACACGGCTTGGGACAAACAGAGCGGCACGGCGCAATTGCCGATTCAGGAAGACGAAACCGCGCTCGTGCTCTGGGCTTTATGGCAGCATTATGAGAAATATCGCGACATCGAATTCGCGCATCTGCTTTACCGGAAACTAATTACGCGATGCGCCGATTTTATGGTCGAATTCCGCCATGAAGAAACGCGGCTTCCCGCACCGAGCTGGAATTTGTGGGAAGACCGGCGCGGGATTCACACTTTTACGTGCGCTTCGGTCGTCAGCGGTTTGCGCGCGGCGGCGAAATTTGCGGTGCTTTTTTCCGAAACCGAACGCGCTGAAAAATACGATACGGCGGCTGACGAGATCGTCGAAGCGATGCGCGAACATCTTTACAGCCACGAACTCGGCAGATTTCTGCGCGCTTTGCAGTTTCATAATGACGATTATTACGAATCTGATGCGACCATCGACGCTTCGCTTTTCGGCACATTTTATCTCGGCGCGTTCGCGGCGAACGATGAAATGGTCACGGGAACGATGAAAGCGATCGAAAAAAATCTTTGGATCCAGAACAAGATCGGCGGCGTGGCGCGTTTTAACAATGACGGTTATATGCGAATTTCTGAGCAAGTGACGGGCAACGCGTGGTTTATCTGCACGCTCTGGCTCGCCGATTACCGGATCGCGATCGCCAAATCGAAAAAAGATCTGAAAGGCGCGATCGAAATTCTTGAGTGGACGGTCAAAAATGCTCTGCCGTCGGGCGTTTTGGCGGAACAGGTCAATCCGCTTGATGGCGCGCCGGTTTCCGTTTCGCCGCTGACGTGGTCGCATTCGACCTTTGTCGCGACCGTCGTCAATTATTTGCAGAAAGCTGCGCGAATTTGAAACGGCTTAAATAAGAATGCACAATAAAACGAGATGGAAAAATACAAAACCTTTTTGCCGCGACTCGGCGCTTTGCTGATCGACAGTTTTATTATGCTGCCGATCGCGATTTTGGACGATTGGTTTCGGCAAGCCGAATTTGCGCCCGTATTTTTCTACGTTTGGATTCCGGTTTCATCGCTCGTATTTCCGATTTATATGATCATGATGCACGGTTATTTCGGGCAAACGCTCGGCAAAATGGCGCTCAACGTCAAGGTTTTGGACGTCTCGGAAGAACCGCTGAAATTCAATCAGGCAATTTGGCGCGAAGTTCCGCAGGTGATTATTAATATCACCGCGATCTTTCTCGGCATCGCTTTTTTGACGGAGGATCCGGAAGCCGAAAGAGTCAAATTGACGTACGGAATTTTTGGAATTTTCGCAACGATTTGGGGATTGGCGGATATTCTGACGTTCTTTTTGAGCGATAAACGCCGCGCGCTCCACGATTTTATCGCCGGCACGGTCGTCGTTAAAACGAATGTCTAAAATGAACTGAAAACCGTTTCTAAGTTGTGCGGCAAATAAATGCTTTTGAGGAGTTTTCAAATGAATTATGTCTGCAATTATCAAAAAAATGCTGATTCTTCCAAATTCATCAATGAAGCGATCGAGTTATTAAAAAACGCCGGCGCGAACGAATAATTTATGGCGCGAAACTGGACGGAAAGCCGTTTGCAAAATTTTATCGCGAGCGAGATCGAAGAATCTTTGACGCTCGAATACAAGAGCGCCGAAGCGCTCGACCGCAACGAGACGAAGAAAAAGGAAATTACGAAAGACGTTTCGGCGATGGCAAATTCGGCGGGCGGCATCATCGTTTACGGGATTCGTGAATTCGCGCAGGAAAACAAACGTCATTTGCCCGAACGCATTACGCCCGTTGACCGCCGCGCGTTTCCGCGTGAATGGGTCGAACAGATCATTCAAGGCATTCGTCCGCGAATCGACGGGATCATCATTCATTCGGTGAATTTGAGTTCGGGCGAAACGGACGTTGCCTTTGTCATCGAAATTCCGCAGAGCCACACGGCGCATCAGGCAAACGATAATCGTTATTACAAACGCTTTAATTTTCAAGCCGTGCCGATGGAAGATTATGAGGTCCGCGACGTGATGTTTCGCGAACAAACGCCGGATATTTTGCTGCATTTTTTGATCGAGATCAATCAAACCGAGCAAAATCTGATTATTCAAGCACGCAATAACGGTTCGGCTTTTGCGCAGTATGTCGCGGTTTTTCTCGATGCGCCCGTCCCGATCTTGCAAAACACCGAAAACAAGATGAGTCTGACCGACGGCGGCAGATTTTATCGTCATCGGCTGACAAATCTCAATCAGGAATACGCCGACGAACAATTTAAGGCAAATTTTCCGCTGCTGCGGAGTATGTCGATGAACTGGAAAATTCCGCTCGGCGTAAATTTCGACGAATTTCGCGGGCAGGATCTATCGATCAAGTGGAAGATCTACGCCGATAACGCGTTGCCGAAGGAAGGAAAGATCGCGCTCAAAGAAATCGAAATTGTCGATTTGAGAAAAACGCGGAATCAGACGTAACATCTATCTTTAAAAAGTAAATCAGGAATCGTCAATCGTAAATTGCGGATTGTTAAAAGTAAACGCTTCTTTTCTTCGATTGACGATCCACGATCGACGATTAAAAAGTATGGCAAGAGCAAAAACTTTAGCGACACTCGGACCCGCTTCGGGAACACAGGAAATCATCGAAAAGATGATCGAAGCCGGTCTTAATGCCGTGCGGATAAATATGTCGCACGGCAATTACGAAGAACATGCCGAACGCATGAAAAATGCGCGGGCGGCGGCGAAAAAACTGGGCAGACCGCTGGCAATTTTGGTTGACCTTTCGGGTCCGAAGATCCGCACCGGATTATTGCAAAACGCGAAATCCGTTATTTTGGAATCGGATGCGGAATTTATCCTGACGTCGCGCGAGATCGAAGGCAGCGCCCGCGAAGTTTCGACCAATTTCAAAGAAATTCCGAAGCTTGTGACGAAAGGCGATAAGATCTTGCTCGATGACGGCGCGATCGAATTAAAGGTTAAAAAAGTGACGAAGACCGATGTTGTGACGACGGTCGTCAACGGCGGAATTTTGTCCGAACGCAAAGGCATCAACCTGCCGAACACGAAATTGCCGATTCCCTCTTTAACCGACAAAGACCGCAAGGATTTGGAATGGGCGATGAAACAGGACGTCGATTACATCGCGCTTTCATTCGTGCGGCGCGGCGAAGATTGCCGTGAAGTTCGCGAACTGATCAAAAAACTCAACACGCGCAAATGGGGCAGACCGCTGCTCGTCGCGAAGATCGAAAAGGCGGAAGCGATCGAAAATCTCGACGATATTATTCGCGAAACCGACGGCGTGATGGTCGCGCGCGGCGATCTCGGCGTCGAAACGAGCGTCGAGCTCGTCCCCGTCTATCAAAAACAGATCATCGAAAAAGCCGTCATGAACGATAAATTCGTGATCACCGCGACGCAGATGCTGCAATCAATGATCGAAAGTCCGCGTCCAACCCGCGCCGAAGCTTCGGACGTTGCGAACGCCGTCTGGGACGGCACCGACGCCGTGATGCTTTCGGCGGAAACGGCTTCGGGCAAATATCCGGTCGAATCGGTCGCGACGATGGAAAGCATTATCAGAACCGCTGAAACCGTCAAAACCGCCAAACTGAAACGTCCGGTCAAATTTAACGAAGCCCCGACGGGCAGAACTTCGCAGGCAATTTGTAAAGCGGCGGCGATCTGCGCGCGCGAGATCTTGACCGAAAAGGTCGCCGTTTTTACCGAATCGGGTTTGATGGCGCGGCGGCTTTCTTCGATCCGTTCGGGTCTTTCGACCTTTGCGCTGACCAATACCGAAGAGGTCCGCAACCAGCTCGCGCTGATCTGGGGCGTCGAACCGCTTCTGCATAATCAGGCGGACACAACCGAAAAAATGCTCAAAGACGGCGAGAAAACCCTGCTCGAAGCCGGCGCGGTCGAAACCGGCGAAACCCTCGTGATGATGGCGGGACGCCTTTCGGGTCTAGGTCTTTCAAGTTCCGTGATCGTCTGGACGATCGGCGAAGACACGCCGCACCGATAGTTGTTAGATATTTTTATGATGATTTTCCCAAACCCTTTCAATGGCGAATCGGGATAATCTCTAATTATAAGTGATTATCCCGATTCGAGAGACCGTCACGGCGCTTATAGAATGCTAGTGTCGGAATCAATTTTGACATTATCAACTCTAATTTCGCCGTTCTCGATTAAAACCATCTTGGGCTTGCCGTCAGATTTTCGGCGACTGAAGGTGCGGAATTCAAACTTCGGCTTTCTCGCCGGATTCAAACGCTGCTCGGACATAAAAACCTGAAAACGACGATGATTTATATGCGATTTGCCGGCAGCGGCGGAAGTTGAGTGAAAAAAATTCAGCCTCGACCGTTATGAATGATATTTCGACGGCAAATTTTCGCGTCCCCAGCGGAGCGTTTTGCTCATCCAAATAAGTTCGTCGAGAAAGGCTTTCGTGCGGTTTTCGTAAGCTTTTTCGTCAAGAAGATTACCGTCCGCGTCAAAAAGCGTCTGGACGCGCGGAAAATTCAGATCGGTAAAGGTCACGGCAAAACCCATTTCGCGCGTGGTCTGAACGAGTGCTTCGATCACGCGGACGCCGCCCCAAACCTGTGCCGAAACGGCGGCAAAGGCAACCGCTTTGTGAATATATTCGGGCAGCAGCAGATCGAGAACGGATTTCAGCGTGCCCGGATAACCGTGATTATATTCGGGCGTGACGATCACGAGAGCGTCGGCGCGGGTCATCGCGTCGCGCCATTCGGGAAAATTGTCCTTGGTTTCCATTCCGTAATCATCGCCCGGCAGATCGAAATCGCGGACGTCGAAAAGCCGCGTTTCGATCTCGGCGGCGCGTTCCTCGATTTTGCCCAAAAGCCATTTTGCAACCGTCGCGCTTTCGCGCC
>JBBQOA010000186.1:0-7916 GCA_038330465.1 Pyrinomonadales bacterium | reverse complement strand
TTTTCGGTGCAGGCGCTCGGCGTGATGAAAGAACTCGGCATAAATCCAGATTTGGTCAACGTCAACGGTGGGGCGGTTGCCATGGGACACGCGATCGGCAATTCGGGAAGCCGTATATTGACGACCCTGCTTTATGAAATGAAACGGCGCGGCGCGAAGAAAGGCGTTGCCGGTTTATGTCTCGGCGGCGGAAATTCGGTTGCGATGGCAGTCGAATGTGTTTAATTCTAAATTTTGCAACATAAAATTTGCGGTTGGCGTAGTTTATTACAGAGAACAAATTGCGCCATCCGCAATTTTCTTTGGAGAAAAAAATTATGACATCGAAAGAACACGCAAAATTACTCGGACTTTTATTTTGGATCTACGCCGGATTACAGATCGTTCTGACCGGATTCGGGCTGATCGTCGGCTTTGCGATGAGCGGCGCAATAATTTCCGAAATGTCGAAAATGCCGCATCGTCCCGGTGAACCGAATCCGGAGGTCTTTCTTTCGATGATCCCGATGATCATGATCTTCGCGTTTCTGATTGCGATCGTCATGATGATTCCGAAGGTTGTCGCGGGTTTCGGATTACGCAATGAAAAAAGTTGGGCGAAGATCTGGGCAATTATTGCGTGTTGTCTGGCAGTTTTGAGTTTTCCGTTCGGAACGGCACTCGGCATCTACGGATTTTGGTTTATTTTCGGCGACGCCGGAAAAGGCTATTTCGATCAATCGCAACATTCATCCGGAATGCCGCAACCGCCGCCGAATAATTGGCAGTAAAACCGCAAATATTAAATAACCGCAGACAGGCGATAAGATTTATAAATCTTGTCGCCTGTTTGTTTTGGGATAATATTTTGGTTAAATAAAGAAAGAGTTTTATTATCAATTTTATCAAAGAGGAATTATTAAAGATGAGTGAAATTATCGGAATTATCGGCGCGGGAACAATGGGCAACGGAATCGCCCAAACCGCCGCCAACGCAGGTTTTGAAGTGGTCATGTGCGACATCAAACAGGATTTTGTGGACAAGGGTTTTCAAAATATCGGGAAAAGTCTCGACCGCTTCGTCAAAAAAGAAACGATGACCGAAGAGCAGAAAGCCGCAATTCTGGTGCGCATCAAAACGACCACGAAGCTCGAAGATTTGGAAGACTGCACTTTGATCGTTGAAGCCGCGACGGAGAATTTCGAGATCAAAAAACAGCTTTTTGAAAAGCTCGACGAAATCACATCGGAAGAATGTATTTTAGCATCGAACACCTCGTCAATTTCGATCACGAAAATTGCGGCGGTCACTTCGCGTCCCGACAAAGTTATCGGGATGCACTTTATGAATCCGGTTCCGCTGATGAAACTCGTCGAAGTTATTCGCGGCATCGCGACATCGGATGAAACATACACAAAGGTCAAGGAATTATCGGAAAAGATGGGCAAAACGCCTCTCGATTGTCAAGATTTTCCGGGCTTTGTGGCGAACCGTATTTTGCTGCCGATGATCAACGAAGCGATCTTTGCGCTTTACGAAGGCGTCGCGACGCGCGAGAGCATTGACGGAATTATGAAGCTCGGGATGAATCATCCGATGGGACCGTTGACCCTGGCTGATTTTATCGGGTTGGACGTTTGTCTGGCAATTCTCAGAGTGATGCACGAAGGTCTCGGCGATCCGAAATATCGTCCGTGTCCGTTGCTGGTCAAAATGGTTGACGCCGGTTGGCTCGGTCGCAAGTCAGGCAAAGGTTTTTACGAATATAATCAATAAAAACGAAATATTTTAAGTCTTGGGTTTGATGAAATGACGACATGTTTGATCAATTGGAAGGCATTTCAAAAAAAAACAATTTATGACTGAAGCGCACGCGCACGCGCCCAACGTGCCGCGTCGCTTGAAAAGGGGCGTAAAAACTTATCAGTGTCGATCAATTTCAATTGGCACGAATCGCTTAAAAAGTTTGAGTAAGGCGTGTTCAGGTCATAATTAAGTCATTTCAACACATTATTAAAACGGCTCATAACAATCTATTTTGAGTTACAGCAATGGTTTGATAATCTGAAGCCGAACATTCGCAGACATCCGGTATTTGATTGACAGAATCATAAACTTTGCTGCGCTTTTGTGCGTAATAACAACACCAATTCATCAGTTTGAGAATAAATATGAAAAAATTAAACGCTTTTATTTCAATGCTTGCATTAGCGTTTGCATTGAGCCTGACGGTTTTCGGGCAGGCGCGCATCACGCCGCTCAATATCAAACAGCGCACTTTGCCGAACGGTTTGCGCGTTGTTTCGTTGCAGGAAAATTCAAGTCCAACGGTCGCGATCCACGTTTGGTATAACGTCGGTTCGAAGGACGATCCGCAGGGACGTTCGGGTTTCGCGCATATGTTTGAACATATGATGTTCAAATCGACCAAAAATATGAAAAGCGAAAACTTCGACCGTTTGACCGAAGATGTCGGCGGTTACAATAACGCTTCGACGTATGACGATTTTACGAATTATTACGAGGTCGTGCCGTCAAATTATTTCGAAACGCTTTTGTGGGCGGAATCCGACCGGATGGCGAACCTCAATGTCGATGAAGCCAATTTCGCATCGGAAAGGGAAGTCGTCAAGGAAGAATTTCGTTTCCGCATTCTGTCGCAGCCCTACGGCAGACTTTTCGGGCAATATCTCGAAAAACTTTCTTACACAAAGCATCCATATAAACGCCCGGGAATTGGCAATCTTGATGAATTAAGCGTCGCGACCGTTGCCGACGCCAACAGCTTTTATAAAACTTACTATCGTCCCGATAATGCTGTTTTGATCGTCGTCGGCGATTTCGATCAAGCGCAGTTTGATGCGTGGGTGGACAAGTATTTCGGCAGGATCAAGGCGAATAAAACGGCGATTCCACGCGTGACGGAGGTTGAACCCGAGCGCACCGAAGAAAAACGCTATAACGAAACCGCCCCGAATGTTCCGTTTCCCGCCGTTGTGATTTCCTATCTTGCGCCGAATTCAAAGGACAAAGATGTTCCCGCGCTGAAAATTGCCGAAACGATTCTGGCGAACGGCGAAAGCTCGCGGCTTTATCAGGAATTAGTTTATAAACAGCAAATCGCGCAGGAAGCATCGTTTAACGCTGACATTCGCGTCGACCGCGGCTTGCTTTATTTTTACGCGATCGCCTCGGAAGGCAAAACGCCCGAAGAACTCGAAAAATCGCTGCTCGCTGAATTGACGAAAATTCAAACTTCGCCCGTGTCGGCAAACGAACTCGCCAAAGCAAAAAATCAATTGATCACCAAGACTTTGCAGGATCGCGAACAAAACGACGGCAAAGCGATCGCGATCGAACGTGCCGTTGCCTATGAAGGTAATGCGGCGGCGGTCAATACCGACATTCAAAAACTTCAGGCGGTGACAATTGCTGACGTTCAAAGAGTGATGAAAAAATACTTCACCGATAAAAACCGCGTCGTCATTTACTATCAAAACGGAGGCGAAGACAAATAATCATGAGAAACAAAAACTATTTAACGCAAAGACCCGAAAGCGCCAAGTCGCCAAGTATGAAAATATTTAACCCCTGTTCAGCATCGCAGATTTGCGCCCTCGTGTTGATTCTATTTGTCATAAATCTAACAACTTTTGCTCAAACCGAAACGCCGCCGAAACCTTCTGCGCCGCGTTCGGCGAAGGTTCCGGCAGTGGTCGCGAAAAAACTTCCGAACGGTTTGACAGTCGCGACCGTTGAACGAAAAAACGTGCCGCTGGTGACGGTTCAATTATTGGTCAAAAGCGGCGCGGAACTAGAAGGAAATGATAAAGCAGGACTGGCAAATTTGACCGTCGCACTGTTAACTAAGGGAACGAAAACAAAAACTGCTTCGCAAATTGCCGAGCAAATTGAGTTTTTGGGCGGTTCACTAAATTCTGGTGCCGGTTGGAATACTTCAGTCGTCACCTTGACAGTAATGAGTGACAAACTCGATGCGGCAATGGCGATAATGGCGGATGTCGTATTAAATCCGAAATTCGATCAGAAAGAACTTAATTTATTAAAATCCCAAACGTTGGATGGTCTTGCAAACAATCTCAAACAACCCGGATTTTTGGCAAATTATGTCGCCAGCAAATATAGCTATCATGAACATCCGGCGGGAGGAACACCTGAATCTATTAATAAAATAACCAGTGACGACATCAAAGAATTTTACGATGAAAACTATACATCGAAAAACTCAGTTTTGATTTTTACCGGTGATATTACGAGTTTGAGGGCAAATTCCTTAGCAAGTCGGTTTTTTTCAAAGTTATCAAAAGCCGAATTTATGAAACAAACGATTGATCCTTTAACAGTCAAAAAAAATGATCAAAATCAAACAGACAATTCGGGAATTATCAAACGATTTCTAGTGATTGATTTGCCGAATTCCGGTCAGGCATCTGTAAGTTATTCAAAACCAATAAAAGAAGGTCGGACTGATTCGAGTCAAAATGACAAAGAAAAGTCGAGTGATATATTTTATCCGGCAAATGTTTTAAATTCGGTGCTCGGCGGTGGATATTCATCACGATTGAATCAGGAAATCCGCATCAAACGCGGTCTTAGTTATGGTGCGGGAAGCAACTTTAATTGGAGATGGAAACAAACAAATTTTGGAACTCGAACTCAAACCAAAAACGAATCGGCGGCGGAAGTTGCCGAATTGGTGATGGCGGAAATTAAACGGCTGATTGATTCCAAGGTTCCGGCAGACGAACTTGCGCCGCGCAAATTGGTTTTGACGGGCGATTTCGGGCGCGATCTGGAAACAACCGGAGGTCTGGCGGGACGCGTTGCCGAACTGATCAGTTTTGATCTGCCGATGAGCGATCTCAATTCGTTCATTCCAAGCATCAACACCGTGACCGCCGCGCAAATCAAGGATTTTGCCGTCAAAAATCTAAAAGGCGGCGATTTGATCATCGTCGGCGATTATTCGGTTTTCAAGGACGATCTGGCAAAGCGATTTCCGAATATGAAGATCGATGTCATCAAGGCGGACGATCTCGATCTGAGCAAAGACGATTTACAAAAATAATCGGTTTATTGGAAATCTTTCGATAAAAAAGGATCAAGAAATTCAACTTTGAATCTTAACGCCAAGCCGCTAAGTCGCAAAAACCGCCAAGATAAATACAGCGAAAAGTTGAAAGTTTAGCCAACCCCGCTTGAAATTTGATGTATTTTTCAAAAATTCAACTAAAGGGTTTCTGAAAAATACTTGGCGTCTCGGCAACTTGGCGCCTTGGCGTTAAAAAAAACTGTTTTGGAAAGATGTCTATTAAAAAAGAGCGCGGTTAATTCTGACCGGCGCTCTTTTCTCGTTATTTGATCAATTCCCAGGCTTTTAATTCCTTTTTGATGATCGATGAAAGCGATTCGAACAAGGAAATTTTGGTTTTCCAAAAACCGAATTGGATGTATTTTCGGGCGAGCCACGAAAGTTTGCTGTCTTGCATTGTTGAATCGACGATCGTCCAGATCCTTTTCAGGACTTTATCCCGCGAAGCCTCGAAAATTTTCATATTGTATTTCGGAAATAGCAGTTTGCAGTAAAGTTCGTCGGGCATTGAGGGCTGATTTTCAGTGGTCAAGAGGGTTTGTTCGATCAGTAAATTCATTTCCGGAATGATCGGAACATAATCGGCGCCGCATTCCTTTTGAAAATATTTCTTCATCTGATCCGTATAAGCCGCCGTGACCGCATTCTCGATCGAATTTTCGCCGTTGCATTTGATGCGGAAATGTTTGCGGAGAAAAGATTGACAATTTATTCTGCCGAGATAAAAATCGTGTTCGCGGAAACTTTTATCGAGAAAACCGCCAAAACCGCCGAGACTTCCGCAAGCAATCGCCGCGCTCCCATCATAAGCTTTGGAGATCGATTTGTTGTTTTTATCGAAAATCAGGTCGCCGTTTTTATCTGTTTCATAAACCGGAACGGGTTTGCTCTGTTCGTCGCGTTTGACTTTGCCGTCAGCGGTTCTCTCGAATTTACGGCGGCGCGGGGCGATCAGGTAACAACTGAAATCATTGATGTCGCGGGCTGAATTAAATAGATTTGATTTTACCAAAAGCTGCGAACGCATCGTCGCGACCAATTGTTTGACGACTCCGATCAGGTCGAACGGATAATAATTTCGTTTGCCATCCTGAACATTTTCGGCAGGTTTTTTTCTTTCCGACGGAAACGGATCGATCATCAGGATCGTGTAATTCTTTTGTCGTTTGACTTCCGTATCAAGCCATCTTTCGAGAGCCGCATCCATTTTAGATTTTAGTTCTTCATCGCTGATTCCGTCGGGATAATCTTCCTTGATCTTTTTCTCAAAATCGTCCAAATATTGTTTGATCTGTTTTTTCAAATCCTTGTCGTTGCTGTTCTTGAGTTTCTGTTTCAATCTTTCCTTCAACAGACAATCGGTCAGCTCGAACGGTTCATTATTGATCAAACCGCCGTCGATAAAAGTGGTCAGATATTTTGTGTCTTTCTCGACCAGTTCTTTAGCGTCGGAATGAATCTGTTTGATGAGGAAATTATCGTTAATATATTCGGCTTTGCGCGCGAACGAAGCATATTCCAAACCGATCGGAAACGCGCCCGTGGCAACGGCGGCATCGCTTAGAAGCTTGATGTTTTCGTCATTCAGCGGATCGTTTTTGCGGTTGAAATCAATATGAACCGTTCCCGGATCTTCGTTTTCACCAAAACTGAACATGATCAGATCGCTGTGATCGTAAGTGATGAAATCGCCGTAATCCTGCAAATCGGCGCGTTGACCGCTACTGTCGATATTCAGCGATTTTTGATAACCTTCGAGATTCGTGAGTGTCACGAAAAGATTGAAATCTTCAGAAACAAATGGCGAACGCGTGATATTATCGGTTTCATCAACGCGCAGGGCTCTTTCCGAAACCTGTCTGATAAACAATGAATTGAGCGCCGCCACGGGTTTTCCGACAAACTTGATGTCATCGACGCCGAGCAGGACCGAAAGCATATCGTCGCTCGTCAGATTTACCCAGGAATGAAAAAGCCGGTTGTTTTCCTTGATCTCATCGAGTTCTTTGAGCGTTTCCCTGTTTGTCACATCGGGCAAAAATTTGACGTGATGTTTGTTTTCGAGCTGCAGCACGAGTGAAGCGATCGCGGCGGTCATTCCGCCGGCGGATGCGCCGCTGATAATTTCGATTTGAATGTCGTGGTCCGGAATCGAATTGTAACGAAAAGCCCTTTTCTGCAAATCGTCCATATTTTTTCCGGCTTTTGTCAGTTCCTTGAAATCCGGGGTTGTTGTGAACTGATCCCATTCGATACCTTTCAAAAAAGGGTATCGGTCAAAGAATTCATCGGCTTTTTGCTTCATTGCCGCCCAATTATCGAGCGCTTCGAGCACATAATCCATGACTCCGGCAGTGTAGGCGCCCGCGGAAATTGCGCCCGCCATCGTAATTGCCAGATGAAAAGTTTTTGGTTTTTCAACCATTTTCATATTACCTCCTTAAATTTTAAACGGATTCTTACTCTCTATAATGGTTTTTTTTAAGAAAAACTTACAAACTTTTTAACGAAAATTAAAAAATACTTTCTTGCGCTTTAGCTAAGTGTTTGATTGAATGTAAATTAAGGTCAAAAATTATGCAAACAAATTTGCGGACGTTTATCGAAACACTCAAACAAGAAAATGATGTGGTTGAAATTGAGGCGGAAGTTGATCCCTATCTTGAAATCGCCGAAATTCACCGCCGCGTCATTGATGAACAGGGAAAAGCATTGCTTTTTACGAACGTAAAAAACTCGACTTTTCCGGTCGTCACGAATCTTTTCGGCACGGCGAAACGGATTGATCTGGCGTTCGGCAAAAAGCCGCTGGCACTCGTTAAA
>JBBQOA010000185.1:0-7944 GCA_038330465.1 Pyrinomonadales bacterium | reverse complement strand
CTGCCTGAAAAGCCGCTGACCAAAGCTCAACCGCAAAATATTGCGAGTCTGCCGTGGGTCGGCGACCGCGTCCGTTTTATCGAGCAAGCGACATTCGGCGCCAATGCCGAACTTGAAATGCGTCTGCGGCGCGTCGGAATTTCAACCTGGCTCAATGAGCAAATGGAAGAAAAACGCGAGGCGAGCGGTGCCATTCGTTATTCGACATTTCCGTATCCGAATCTTGCGTTGCAGCAAACCACGCCGTCAACGACCTGCACGGGAAATTGTCTGCGCGATAATTATTCGATGTATCCGCTTCAAAAATGGTTTTTCCGCGAAGCGCTCTACGGCGAAGATCAACAGCTTCGGCGCCGCGTTTCGTGGGCGTTAAGTCAGATTTGGGTCGTTTCGGGACGCGAAACGATTCAGCCGTCGCGGATGATTCCCTATATTCAGGTCCTCGATCGCCACGCGTTCGGCAATTATCGTGATCTGATGCGCGAAATGACGCTCAATCCGGCGATGGGAAATTATCTCGATATGGCAATTTCGACGCGCCAGAGTCCGAACGAAAACTATGCCCGCGAGATTCTGCAGCTTTTCTCGATCGGGGTTTATATGCTCAATCAGGACGGCACGATTCAGCGCGACTCAAACAATAATCCGATTCCATCCTATGACCAAACGGTCGTCAACGGTTTTACGAAAATCTTTACCGGCTGGACATTCTGCGGGCAGGGCTGTCCGAGTTCCCAATCCGGGATCGTCAATTACCGCGACCCGCTGGCGTTAAATCCGGCGAATCACGATGCGACCGAAAAACAACTTTTGAATTATCCCGGTGCCGTCTCGATAATTCCGGCGGGACTCTCCGCCGATCAGGATCTCGAACAGGCGCTGGATAATATCTTTTATCATCCGAACGTCGCGCCTTTTGTCGGTAAATTATTGATCCAGCAGCTTGTTACAAGTAATCCGACGCCAGCTTTTGTCGGTCGCGTGGCGGCGGTTTTCAATGATAACGGAGAAGGCATTCGCGGCGATCTGAAAGCCGTTGTGCGGGCGATTCTGACCGATCCGGAAGCGCGCGGGAGTTTGAAGACCGATCCTGATTACGGTCATTTGCGCGAGCCGGTATTGTTCGTTACGAATATTTTGCGACCGCTCAGTCCGACGGCGAATTTGAATTCGGCGGGAAGCTGCAACGGTTTGAGCGACGGTACTTTAAATAGCGCGACGCTTATTCTCGATCAGGATGTTTTCAATTCGCCGAGCGTTTTCAATTACTATCCGATGACTTACGTTTTACAAAATACCGATCTGCACGCGCCGGAATTCGGAATTTTTTCGACCGGCACGGCTTTGAAACGTCCGAATTTTGTCAATCAGATGGTTTTCGGCAACGGGATTCCGCTCAGTAGTGACGCGCCCTGCGGAACGAAAATAAATCTTTCGCGCTGGCAATCGCTGGCGGCGGCAGATTCAAGCGGCGCGATGCTGATCGACACGATGAACGCGGAAATCATGCACGGTTCGATTTCGCCCGCCGTGCGGGGACAAATTTTGGAAGCCGTGCAGGCGGTTGCGCCGACCGATTCGCTGAAACGCGCGCGAACCGCGCTTTATTTGGTTGCCACTTCCCCGCAATTTCAGGTGCAAAGATAGTTTTTAGAGCAAAAAAACAATGAAAGAATCAAGAAGAGAATTTATCGGGAAATCTTGCCGGGCTTTAACAATGGCGGCGGTCGCCACGCAAATGTCGCATCTTGGTCTGGTCAGTGCGCTGGCGCAGAAAAAATCTAAAAAAGACTATCTCGGCACAAACTACAAAGCCTTGGTTTGCGTGTTTCTAAACGGCGGAAACGACGGTAATAATCTGGTCGTGCCGAAATACAACGCCGGTTACGCCGAATACAGCAATGCGCGCGCGGCGCAGGGTTTGGCAATTCCGCAAGCGAATCTTTTGTCGATGATGCCGCCGACTTTGGGTGCCGAATTCGGGCTGCATCCGAATTTAGCGGAGCTTCACGGGCTTTGGGGACAAAACAAACTGGCGATCATTCCGAATGTCGGAACGCTCGTTCAACCGCTGACAAAAGCGCAATATTTAGCAGGCGCGCCGCGTCCCGACCAGCTTTTTTCGCATTCCGATCAGGTTTCCCAATTTCGGACGGCGATTGCCAGCGGCGGTTCAACGACCGGCTGGGGCGGACGACTTGCCGATCGCACGGCGCCGATCAATTCCGGCGCGGCAATTCCGATGATCACATCGCTCGCCGGCGTAACTATTTTCAGCAATGGCGTGACGAGTTCGCCCTTGATCGTCGAGCCTTCGCCGACACCGCTCAATCAGGTTTTGACGCTGAACGGTTTCGGCACAACGAGCGACGAACTTGCCCGAAAAACCGCGATGCAGCGGGTGCGCGGCGAAGATCTGGACAAAACTCTGATTCAATCGGCGAGTTTTTTGACCCAACAAGCCGTCAATGTCAGCGAACAGCTAAGTTCCGATCCGACCTTGACCGTGACTTTTCCAAACACGACGCTCGGAAATCAGCTCAAACAAGTCGCCAAGCTGATGAAGTTTCGCACGTCGCTCAATATGAGCCGGCAAGTCTTTTTCGTCCAACTTCCGGGTTTTGACACGCACGGCAGTCAGATCGCGAATCAAGGAAATTTATTCACCCAATTAAGTCAGGCTTTAAAAGCGTTTTACGACGAAACGGCGGCGCAGGGAATTTCCGGGCAAGTGACGACTTTTACGATGTCAGACTTTTCACGGACGCTCAATCCGGCAGGCGCGGGCGGAAATGTCGGCTCGGATCACGCTTGGGCGGGACATCATTTCGTGATGGGCGATGCGGTCGCGGGCGGAGATTTCTACGGCAGACCGACTTCGAACGGGACGATTTTCCCGACGCTCGTTAATAGCGGACCCGACGATATCAGCACCCGCGGACGTTTTGTGCCGACGGTTTCGGTCGAAATGTATGCCGCAACACTGGCGCGTTGGTTTGGATTAACTGAAGCGGAAATGTCGCTGGTTTTCCCGTATATCAACAATTTTTCAACCTCGAATTTAGGATTTATGAATTAACGAGTCGAAGTGCGGGCTTTGGGTTCGCCGATCGGAAAAAATTCCCAATGATAGGACAAAAGATTTCCCAATACAAGATTCTTGAAAAACTCGGCGAAGGCGGTATGGGCGTGGTTTATCTTGCCGAAGATACGGTTTTGGGAAGACGGGTCGCTTTCAAATCCTTAAAAACAGCTTCGACGCCCGAATACAGTCAATATAAAACGCGGTTTCTTCGTGAAGCGCGGCTTGCTTCAACGCTCAATCATCCGAATATTGTTTCAATTTACGATTACGGCGAAACCGCCGATGGTTTGCCGTATCTCGTGATGGAATATGTCAAAGGCAGCAACCTTTCGAATGTCTTGCGGCAAAATAAATTGGCTGTCAGCGAATGTCTTGAGATCATCAAGCAAATTGCCAAAGCTCTCTCCGAAGCTCACGAACACGGCATTATTCATCGCGATTTAAAGCCTTCGAATATCTTTATCAATGAACGCAACGAAGTGAAGGTTTTGGATTTCGGTCTCGCAAAACTTCTCGATGCCGACAGCTACAACAGCAAAAGTCTTTCGTCGGCAACTTCCGATTTGTTTACGCAAACGCGCGAAGGCATCTTTATGGGAACGCCGTCGTATTCGTCGCCCGAACAATTGCTCGGCACGTCGGTTGACCAGCGCAGCGATATTTTTTCGCTCGGTGCGGTTTTTTATGAATGTCTTTCGGGGCAAGCGGCGTTTGCGGGCAAAAATTTCGCGGAAATCTGCGCGCAGGTCATTAAAGAAGATCCGTTGCCGCCTTCGCAGGTCAATCTTTCGGTTTCGCCCGAATACGACGGCGTGGCACTGAAAGCGCTTTCCAAAAGAGTCGAAAATCGCTATCAGACGGTTCAGGAATTAATTAAAGATCTGGAAACCATTCCGATTGATGCGCCGACCCAGAAAATCTCGATAAATGAGGCAAATTCAAAGAATATTTCCGTTGCTTCCAAATCTTTTTTTCAAACTTCGCTTTTGGCAATCCCGAATTATCTTAAAAAATATCGCATTTTTTCGGCTATTTTTGTTATTTTGGCAGTTGCCGCCGTGCTTTTGGCGACAAGCGGGACTTTGCGCAAATTTTTGACGGCGCGGAATGTTGCCGAAACGCCGCCGTCGTTCAACGCCGGAGTTGAGGCGCTTCGCAACGGCAATTATTACAAGGCAAAAAAATTGCTCGAAAACGCGATTCAGCAAAACGACCAATTCCCGCTTGCCCACGCGCGGCTTGCCGAAGCGTTGGTCGAACTGGGTTATGAAGACAAAGCGACCAAAGAAGTTTTGAAAGTCACCGAGCTGACGCCGACTTTTTCAAATCTCTCGGAGGTCGATCAATTAAATCTGCAAGCCGTTGCCGCCGCCGTCAGCCGAAATTATGACGGCGCCATTGAAAATTATCGAAAAATTATCGAAAAATCTCCCGAAAATAATAAAACCTTTGCGTATTTCGATTTAGGGCGAGCTTTTGAAGCTAACGACAAAACCGATTCGGCGATTGAAAATTTCACGGAAGCAACCAGGCGTGACGAGAATTTTGCCGCCGCCTATTTAAGGCTCGGAATACTTTATGGGCGCAAACAGGAAACCGAAAAAGCCTCGCTGGCTTTTTCAAAAGCGGAAAATCTCTACAATTCACAAAGCGATTACGACGGCATTGCGGAAGTTTTTTACGAGCGCGGTTATCTGTTAAATATTCAGGATAAATTGCCGGAAGCGATCGAACAGATGAAACGCGCCAACGAACTTGCCGCGATGACAAAAAATTCGTCGCTGCAAGTTGAATCCTTACTTAGTTTGTGCAGTATCGCATATAGTTTGGACGACCATCCGACGGCGAAACAATACGCCGACCAGGCGATTGAAATTGCCCGTGTTGAGCAACTCGATAATCTCGCGACCATCGGGCTTCTCGATGTCGGCAACATTTTTTTCTCACGCGGCGAATTCGGCGAAGCAGAAAGTAAATTTAATCAGGCATTGCAACGCGCCAAGGCGAACGAATGGCAGCGCGTCGAAGCGCGGGCGAGTTTGTCGCTCGGAAGTTTGTATCTGCAACAATCCAAAAGCGCTGAAGCGATTCGTTTGATCGAACCCGCGCTTGAATTTTATCAAAAACATAATTTTCGGAAAGAATCCCTACAAGCGCAGCTCGCGCTCGGCTATGCCAACGACCAAAGCGGAAATTACGATGCGGCAATTAAAACCGGCTCAGAACTACTGCGAACTACCAAGGAATTGGACGATAAATTGCTGATGACCTACGCAAATGAGATAATCGGCACAGCGCTAAGTCATCAGGAAAAATTTTCCGACGCGATCGCCTATTACGATGAAAATCTGAATATTTATAAATCGCTCGGACTTGAACAAAAATCCGGTTACAATTTATTAAATCGCGGGCAGGTTTTGTGCCAACTTGGACGCACCAAGGAATCGCGTGAAGCGATTGAAGCGGCGGCGGTGCTTGCCGGAAAACCGGAAAGCGGCGACAAAGAATTGTTGGCGTGGACGTATCTTGCCAAAGCGGAAATCGATTTGAGCGAACAAAACTACAAAACTGCGCTTGCCGAAAGTCAAAAAGCGATTGATTTAAACGGTAATCCGTCGAGCGAACTTTCAGTTCAGGCAACTTTAACAAAAGGTTTGGCAAATTCGCGTTCGGGCGCCAAACAGATCGGCACGGAATTATGCCGGAAAGCCGTTGAAGAAGCCGCCAAAACCGGAATGGCGCATTTGCCATTGAAAGCCAAACTTGCGCTTGCCGAAACGCTTTTGGCAAACGGCGAGGCACAGGAATCGCTTAATGTGTTTCTCGAAATGCAAAAAAGTTTTGTAAATTCGGTTAATATTTCGACGCAATGGCAAAGTTATATGATTGCTTCTCAAGCGAGTTTAATTCTGAAAGACGCTTCAAAATCGCAGGAATACGCGATTCGTGCAAACCAACTTCTCACAGAACTTCAAGACAATTTCGGTGCGGAAAACTACAAAAGTTATCTTTCACGCCCGGACATCCAGATTTATCGAAAGTAATCCGAAGTTACTTTTCAAATTTACTTAAATCTAATTAGGAGATAAAAATATGTCAACAAATAGGGCACTACAAAATACCCCGATCATTATCAAAGGCGGAAAGGGCACAGGAATTACGGCATCCGGCATCGAAATTCAAGCAAACAGCGTCTTTCAGGTCACGGAATCTTTTCAATCACAACAAAATGATTGGATTCAATCCGATTCTAATTTTACGGTCACCTATGTCGAATCGGTGGTGGTCGGGGAAGTGAGCGCAGGAATGCAGTTTTGCCAAACGTCTTCGATGGCGCATCCTTTAACTTATGCCTTTAAAAACTCAAAAGACGTAACAATTTTTACTATCAAGGAAGTTGCCGACGGCGATAATTTTTATCTGCAAATCAATGTTGATGCGTCCAACGATTATTTTCAGATCACACAAGGAAATCAATCATCCGGCAACGATTGGACGGGCAGTGTTTTTAATACGGTCAATGTAATTATTAATTCGGTTGAAGTAACGGATGCAAACGACGTAGCGGTTTGTCTTTTGCTCCGCGCAAATGAAGAGGATATTGTTCTCAATCTTGAGCCATCTGCCTGATCTTGCATTTTAGAAGGAGAAATGTTGAGCTTTGTCATTGTATTTGGCAAATACTGACAAGGCTCAACATTTCTTGGAGAAGGTGAGGCAACTAAAACACGATTATCGACTAGTCATAAATCACAAATAAATTTTTCGGGGGTAGTCGCCTGAAATAATAATCGCTCAACTAAACATCTTGAATCAGGCATCACACAATGCTATGTATTGCGATTTTTATGCCAGTTCTTTAGCTTTTACATTTCTTCAATAAATACGGCAGTTAGATTAAAAACCATAACACTCTTTCGGACTTAAATTACGGAGAAGTATGTCAATCGCGACACACCGATCAGTGTCAAAATTGACATACTAAAATTTTGCCCGATTCAATAATTCGAAAGATGTGCTAAATTATTTGTGTCAGAACAAAATCTTTAATTGCACCCTTTTATGATGAACCCCAGACTGCTTGCTATTTCCGGTTTTTTGGAAGGAAAAACCTTCGCTTTAGGCGGCAGTAAAATTTTGATCGGACGCGATAAAACCAACGAAATTCGCATTGCCGACCGTTCCATTTCGCGGCGCCATTGTCTAATTAAAATCACCGGCGAAGCCTTGACGATCGTTGATTTCGACAGCTTTAACGGCACTTTCGTAAACGGCGCGGCGGTTAAAGAAAAAACGATCAAGCATGGTGATCAGATCACGCTCGGTGATGTTCGATTTTTATTTTTTCAATACGAAACGGAAGACGAATCGACCCCAAATTTGATCGAATTCGGCCGCGACATCAATGCCGGTTCGACGATTCGACTTGAAAGAAAAGACGCACTTTATTTAAATTCCAAACAGGTTTTATCAACGCTTTCGCCGACCGATAACGCGGCGCGAAATTTGAGCGCGCTGCTTGAATTAAATATCGAGCTCAGTAAATTGCGTGCTCTGGATTCGCTGCAGCGCGCGACGCTCAAAGCGATTTTCGAGGCGCTTCCGGCAACGCGCGGCGCGATTGTTTTGATCGAAGAAGATCTCAAAAATATCAGCGCATCTTTCAGCAAAACCCGAAACGTTGAAACAAATCAGCCGATCAAGATCAGTCAAACGATCGCCGAACAGGTCGTCGGCGAAAAAACGGCGATCCTCTGCCAAAATGTCGAAACCGATTCAGCCTATAACAAAGCGGAAAGTTTGCTCATCTCGCAAACCAATTCTTTGCTTTGCGTTCCGCTCACGATCGCCGAACGCGT
>JBBQOA010000184.1:0-7962 GCA_038330465.1 Pyrinomonadales bacterium | reverse complement strand
GTCAAACAATCGAAAGGTTTTATTTGGGTCGAAAGCGAATCCGGTGAGGGCACTGCATTTAAGATTCAGTTTCCGCGCATTGACCCGCCGACACCAATCTAGAAATTCGTTAGTTGCTCGGAAGTCGTTAAGATACAGCCGAAAACAGGTGTTTCTGTGAAAGCGATTTGCTGACCGTGCAGATATTTCTCGATAATTTCAATTCCGAGACTGTCGCCCTCGTGTCCGCGAGAAATTGTGATTCCACCGCTGAAAACCAAATTCCCGCGCGGATCATAAAACAAAGTTTGTCCGGATGTGATCGCGCCGAAATTTCGAAGTTCTGATTCGCTGATTGCCGAGACATTTGCGTTAGAAATCGCGGCGGCTTTTTGCCACAATTCGGTTTTTGCCCATTCTGCTGATTGATCCGACGGTTGATAGAAAAAAATATTAACTTCAAATGCCCCTAAATTTCTCTCCACCAACTTATTCAATTCCGTCAAGGTCGCCCGGCTACACGGACAGTGCGGATGCAAAAAAACAAATAATTTAGGAAGCGGCATTTGATCTTCCCCGCCAAATTTGAACGGCAGATGTGTCAGAGAAATTCCCGTTTGACCGGGACGCGTCGAATAATCCGCGATCCAAACCGATCCGATTCCGACGCAAATTGCCCACAGCGTAATGGCGATAATGTTGAATATTTTCTTCATTCACTATGCAAAAGTATGTTTAATTAATTTGTAATTCCAAACTGCTAACCGGCACATTGACGCTAATTTTATTGATGATAAAACCGGCTTCCGCAAAATTTATCAACCGCAAAATCAAAGACAAAGTAATTTCTTGTCCGGCTGAGAGCAACAATGATTCGCGGTTCGAGAACAGCGGCTTATCTAAAATCATTCCGGGTTTCAGATCAGCCACGAAAACACTTAAAGTGACGAATTCATCAACCTGTTGGTCAATGATCTCTTTCAGGTTTTTTAAAACAATCGGAGCATACCAGCCCGTTCGTGACTCCAGATCCTGATACGCGCTTCGCGGTAAATTTCCTGTTTGGATCAATTTATCGTAATCAAATACGACCTTGAGAATTCTTGCGCCAAAATTTAGCGTTTCGTTTTGATTGTTCGGCAACTTTGAGACAATTTCATCGTTGACCCGTTTATTCTGATTCGCGATAATTTCCGCGACGGTTTCCATTCTCGGAATGCGAACAATCAAATCGTGACCGATTTGCGGATGCTGATGGTATAAACTCGCTTCTTTTTCCGTCAAAGAATCGCCTTTTGCGATTTTCTGCAAAATATCTTCCGGAACCGTCACACACCCGATTTGCGAGAGCATCGCCGCAAATTCAATTTCCCAGGCGTTTCTGATGTTGAGTTTGTCGGCAATTTCGCGGGCAAGTTTTTTGATCCGGTTCGCACGGCTGAACGCGGTCGGGTTAACAAGGGCGAGAATATCAACCAAAACTTGTAAGCTTTTGTTCAAAGTTTCCTCCAAAAGTTGTTTTTCCGCAGTTACCAAACGGTATTGTTCAATCCCGGCATTGAGCGATTTTGCCAAAATCTCCGGGTGACACGGTTTTGTCAAAAACTGAAAAATGCTTCCTTCGTTGACGGCATTCATTGCCGTTTGCTGATCGGCGTTGCCCGTCAGCATCACTCTGATGGTTTCGGGAGCAATTTCCTTGACGCGGCTGAGAAATTGAATGCCGTTCATTTGTGGCATCTGCATATCCGAAACGACAACCGCAAACGGACCTTCAGTTTTAATTACTTCTAATCCTTCCGTGCCGCCTTCGGCAATGTAAATATCAAAATCTTTACGCAGGGCACGCTTGAAACCTTGCAAAATATTTGAATCATCATCAACACATAAAATTTTAATGCTCATTTCTTATACCTTTTTTGTTATTTGTCCCGATCAATTTTTATTTTCCAGAGCTGCCGCAAAATCGGATTGCCAAACGGGAAATTTCTCCAGCAATCCGAGTTTTTTCAGATATTCTTCATCGTAAAAAGGGCTTTGCATTTTGGAATTATCGGAGTTTCCCAAATGATCGATCGCGTCAGCCGCGTGAACTGCGGTCAGTGCTGTAAAAATATCCGTGTGATAATCATTCGGCGTGTGATGAAAAGCGACCGCTTCGACAACCTGCGTCGGCAAACCCCATAATCCGAGCAGATACGCCCCAACTTCGGCGTGAGTTGTTTCAAAAACCTGTTGTTCGGCTTCTAACCGCGATAAGTTTTCGTGTTTGACCAGTTGCTGAACTTCATCAAATTGCTCCGGCAGATTGACTGCCAGAACGACTTCACCAATATCGTGGAGCAGTCCGGCGGTAAAAGCATCGACGGCAACCAAGGGGTTTTCACTTTTCGCTAATTTCTGTGCCAAAACGCCGACCGCGAGGCTGTGTTTCCAAAGTTTATTTAGAATCAACTGTGAAGGCGTCGATGATTCAAATTGTGAGATCACCCCAAGTCCCAAGGTCAGCGAACTGATCGTATCGAGACCCAGAAATTCGACCGCTTCGTTTGTATCAGAAATCCGGCGTTGCAGCCCAAAAAAAGCAGAATTGACGATTTGAAGAATTTTCACCGTCATTCCCATATCTTTTTTAACAATTTCGCCGACTTTTCTGGTCGAAGGCTCCGGTTTATTCAGTTCAACCAATAAATCGCTGTAAAGCGTCGGCAAGCTCGGAATCGTCGGCATTTGCGAAACCAAACGCCGCAGCCGTTCATCGGTCAACAAATTTCGCAGGTTGCAAACTCTTGTTACCGTGGCTTTTAATATTTCCGCATCACACGGTTTCGACAAATATTGGTGAGTTGTGCCGAGAGATTTCATGATCATATCCTTTTCCGAATAACCGGAAAGAATGATTCTGATAGTTTGCGGATATTGATTTCTGACTTCTGTCAACAGACCTGCCCCATCTAAGCCGGGCATTTTCATATCGGAAACGATCACATCCATCGGGTGTTCTTTCAGATACACCAATGCTTCATTACCGCTTCCGACAAAAGACATTTTCCAATCATGGCGCATTGATCTGAGCATTCGCTGCAAGCCTTCGAGAATGTTCGGTTCGTCGTCCACAAATAAAATATTTAACATGTTTAATTCATCCATTTTGAGTTTTGTTTGCATTTTCTCCGATCGGCAGCCGAATTATAAAAGTAGTTCCTTTTCCCGATTCCGTTTCAAAATCCAATTGTCCGTGATGTTTTTCAACCACGACCGTATGTGAGATCGCCAATCCTTGTCCCGTCCCTTTACCGACTTCTTTGGTTGTGAAAAACGGGTCAAAAATCTTTGACTGCGCTTCCGGCGGGATTCCCGCTCCGCTATCTTTAATGCGGATTTCCGCCCAGTCATTATTAACCTTTGAAGTTGTGATCTTAATTTTCCCTTTTCCGTTTGAGCCGTCACCGACAACATCGGAAATTGAGTGCGAGGCATTGATGACCATATTGAGAACCACTTGATTTATTTCTCCTAAAAGGCATTGCACGGGCGGCAATGTCGGATCAAATACCGTTTCAATATCAGCGACGTATTTCCATTCATTGCTGGCAACGGTGATCGTACTTTCAATTGCTTTGTTTAGATCTGCGGCTTTTTTCTCCTTTGAGCCGGGATGCGCAAAGTTTTTCATCGATTGAACAATATGGGCAATTCGTGAAATTCCTTCGAGCGATTGGCGGATCGCATTCGGAACTTCTTCGCTCAAATATTCAAGGTCGGCATTTTTGATTTCCTGCCCGATCTCGCTCAGAATTTTCTGATCGATCTCGCCCGTACGCGCCATTTCATAGAGTTCGCCGTATTTTCCAAGAACCGAATTGATATCGACGAAAGCATCGCTGATGAATCTTGTATTGTCGCCGACATATTGCGTCGGCGTGTTGATTTCGTGAGCAATGCCGGCGGCAAGCTGTCCGATCGACTCCATTTTTTGTGAATGCCGAAGCTGGCTTTCCAGTATCTTACGGTCGGTCATATCGGTTGCCACACCGACTAAATATCTGGTTCCATTATTGCCCAATGCAATTGAGCGTTTGGTGGTGTGAAACCAGTGAACATTTCCAAGTATATCCGTGTGTTTTTCTTCGGGAATAAACTGCTCTTCCAAATTTTCAAGTAATTTTATATCGTTGGCGGTAAATTTTGCCGCTTCTTCCGGGTTATGACCAAAATCCGCATCGGTTTTCCCGACAAGATTTGACGGAACAGTTCCAAAAATGTTTGCCAAAGCTTGATTTACGAGCACAAAATTTCCCTTTATATCTTTGACAAAAATTAAATTCGGCACATTATCAATGACCGTATGCAAAAACTCCTTTGATTCTCCGAGCTCGATTTCGGCTCGTTTTCGCTCAGTGACCTCGTTTTTCATCTCCTCAACAACACTTACTAATTCGGCTGTCCGCTCAGCAATTCGCGCCTCTAATTGGTAGTGTGCGAGTCGCACTTTATCTTCCATTGCCTTTCGTTCGGTGATGTCCGCTTCAACTGAGATAAAACCTTTCAATTTCCCTTCACTTCCAACGATCGGCATGATCGACAGCGAAAGCCAATAGCCGCTGCCGTCTTTTCGATAATTATAGATTTCCCCGACAAATGGCTTTTGATCGGCAAGCGCTTGACGGATTTCGACAACCGTTTCCGGATTTGTTTTTTCCCCCTGTAAGAATTTTCCCGGTTTTTTGCCAAGAACTTCATCTACCTCATAACCGCATTGACGCTTAAAACCTTCGTTAACCCACTGAATTTTCCCTTCCGCATCAGTAATAATGACAGAGTTTTGAGTTTTTTCCGCAACCAGCGCCAGCCGTTTCAGTTCAACTTCAGCCTGTTTTCGACGCGTAATATCCCGGGCATTGCCGCAAAATACCGTTTTATTATTGTAATTAATAAAACTGCCGGTCGCCTCGACATAGATCAGACTTGCGTCACGCCTTCGATATTTACGAATGGCGGTTAATGATCTCTGCTCTTTTCGCAGAACTGTAATTATTTGTTTGATTTCATCGGAGTTTCCCGTATCGAAATCAAAAATGGTTAAATCTTTGGCTTCTTCAATATTTTGACAACCGACCAATTGCACAAAGGCTTGGTTGCATTCAATAACGCGAAAACTTTCCGCGTCGAGCAAAAAGATGCCTTCGGTCATCTGTTCAATGACCGTTCGGTAGCGTGCTTCGCTTTCCTCAAGCAGCGCATTGTGATTGGCAATATTCAACATTTCACGGACACTCTCGCGACACGAAATAATCAAAAATATATCGGTAAAAATCACCCAACCAGCGTGTTCAAACCAGCGCCATTCAGTCTGTGTAAAAACTCCGTACATTGAATATGGATAAAACCAGCCGCGAAATAAATGATCTGCCGCCGTGACCAGAGTTGCCGGGATCAGCACCCGCCAATCGCGATAGCAAGCCAGAAAAGCCAATGAACCGAAGATATGAAAATGAGTTTCAATTCGTCCGCCCGTAATATGAATCAAAACGCCCGACATCAGCATTTGGCTGATTCCGACCGTGTAGCGCGTGATTGTCTCGCCGCGCCGAAAGATCGTGAAATACAACGGCAATGCGGTAATCAATCCGCCGATGACAAAGGCAAACCAAAGATGCGGATGAACGCTGCTCTGAACACCTTCCCAGGTCAGCGGCGAAATAAAATATGCCGCCGCCATTGCCGCCAGCCATTGAATCGGCAGCAAGATCGAGAACATTCGATCTGTCCGCCGATAAACATCCAGCTGTTGATCCTGAAAAAATTCAGCGGCGCGAGGATTTTTCATATCGGTTGAGTTTTGAAAAGTATTTAAGTCCATAAATATCAAGTGCTTCTATAAAATAAGTTTGCCGCGCGAAAGATCGACTGCCTGAACTTTTTGACCCCAGATCGAGCGACGGTATTTTTCGATACTGTTTTCCGGTGAAAATCTGATATTGAGTAAGTGTTTTCCGCCCTTCGCGATTGCGTTCAGAAGATTGAACGGAGCTGTTGATAATTCGTCTAAACGAATTGCCAGATGCTGAAAATCATTAGCCTTAAAATTAAAACCGTTGATGTTGTGGGAAATCATCGAACCGATCCCGCCGCTGTCAGAAACCAACACCGGAACTTGTGCCGCCATCGCTTCCAAAATCATCAAACCCGAAGATTGCAGCGGGCAAAGATGGATATATAGATCCGCGTCGGCTAATTTTTGTGAGATGTTTTCGTCAAATCCGGCAAAATGAACATTCTGATGCCGCCCGCGCGCTCTTTTTTTGAGAGATTCCAATTCCGAACCGGTGCCGTAAATCGTGAAATCAACCGAAGAAAGCTGCGGCTTAAAATCCAATGCGTCGAGCAACAGATCAATCTTTTTTCGCGGCTCGAGCCGGGAAATTATGACGACGTTTTTGACGCCGTTTTTGTCAAACGGCAAACGGCACGGCACAATTTCTTTGCGCTTCTCAGACATAAAATTTTCGATCACGCGAATGCGGTCCTGGCGTGTGTCGAAGGCGATGAGTTTTTCCTTAACTTCTTCCGAAAGCGCGATAAATGTGACGTCAAATTTATTGAGACGGCTTGCCCGTGCATAATTGGAGTTTTCATCTCCGCATACGATATGCAGATGTTTGACCCTTCGCCGATAAAATGTATTCAACAAAATTACGGCGTATGAATGCGACAAATCGGTCGCGATAAAACCTAATTCTTTATGCGCGGAAAACAACAACCGGAGCTTCATTGTTAAATCCGTCTTACTCGAAAATGATTGCGTCTCGAATCCCATTTTTTTCGCCTCTTTGATCACATCACCTTCCGGAGCAAAGAGATGTGGTTTGAATTCATCGCTCAGTCCATCAAGCGTCGCCAATGCCATTTGCTCCAGACCATAAAGATTTCCGTTATGTAATACGTAAATTAAAGGAATCATTATATTTATTAAAACTGTTGGGAATGCCTCAAAATATTTGGCAAAGTATTGATCGTTGTCCGTAATTGCGAGAGTAGTTTTAATTCTTCCTTGAAACTTTGATTTCACTTCGGAGGGAGAATCTTTGATACGCTTATCGGCAAAAGTTAAGAAACAATGAGGTTTGACAGGAATTGTTAAGTAATCATTTAATCCTAAGAGAAACTTCCGACAGCGAGGTCTTTGTTTTCAAAAATGTCAAAGATTTTATGCATTCGGACGAGTTCAAACAAAGCCAAAACGGGTTTGGTCAGCGAACAAATTTTCAAATCGCCGCCCTCGGCGTTGAGAGTTCGCAAACACGACAAAATTGCGCCGACGCCTGAGCTGTCAACGAATTCAACATTGCTCATATCAAAGACAACGTGATATTCGGATTTCAGAATCGGCGTCATTTCGTTTTTGAAATCGCCGACCACACTGGCGTCCAAAACGTCGCCCTTGATCGTCACAACCGTCACATCGTTATATTTTACCTGATTAAGTTTCATAATTATTTACCTCTATTTTTTTGAGTTTTTGATTAAAAGAATCGTGTTGCGCTTTTGTTCGTCAGTTGAATAACCAACAAAATCAACACTGTTTGAAATAATGAACATCCCAAAGCCGCCTTCCGACGAACCGTCAAAGACCGGCGGCGGAACTGTTGAAGGGTCAACCGCGACGCCCCAATGATGAAGCGCGATTTGAATACCTTCCGCATAACTTTCAGCGACAACTTCGATTTTATTTCCGCCTTCGCCGCCGTAAGCGTGTTCAATAATATTTGTAATCGCTTCTGTCACAGCAAGTTGTAATTGACTGACACTTTCCGCCGCCATTCGATTGTTTGGCAGAATGCCTGCCGCTTCGCGAACAAATCGCCGTCCGCGTTCGAGTTCTCGTAAATCGCTGTTTAATAAAATCCGCATCTCAGTTCCCTGTTTTTCAGCCGGAGTTTTGCCGATTCGGACCGCGACACAGGTTAAATCGTCATTGAA
>JBBQOA010000183.1:0-7974 GCA_038330465.1 Pyrinomonadales bacterium | reverse complement strand
TAACCGATCGGCAAGAAAAGCCACAAACTTTTCAAAGGCGCATTGCGGACAATTTCGACCGCCGGTACGTCAAAGAAAAAAAGGAGGTTTTGCATAAAAAAGCTCGCGCATAGATTACCATATTTCTTCGATTTCAATTTAAAATTTAGCCGCAGATTTTCGCGGATTTCGCGGATTAATTCAAAATCAAAAAATCCGCGAAATCCGCGTTGATCCGCGGCTAAAACATTTTTAAGCTTTTCGCCTAACGATTTTGCGGTGAAATAAACGTCACCGAGTCAAGTTCCGCAAGCGCCGCGAGCTTTTCGATCGCGATGCGTCCGACGACCGCGTTTGCCGACGACATTTCCGCCAAAACTTCAAAACCGAGTTTTTTCAGTTCGGCGACCGTTTCGGGTTTGAGTTCCTTGACCCGCACGATGATCTCGGCTTTGCCGTTCTGCACGAATTTCGCTTCGTCAACGGTTGCCGCCGCGCCATTTTTCAAACGCTCGACGAGCGCCTTGACCGCCGCACTGTATTTATTCGGTTTGATCTCGATCTGCGCATTTTGCAAAATATCGGAAACGGTCGCCGTTTTATCTTTTGCCGCGAAATTATAAGCGATCACGCCGGTAATTTGCTTGATCTCGAATTGCAGTTTCGGAATCGCAAATTTTGCTTTTTGAGCCGATGTTTCAGCCGAAGCGTAAAGCAATTTATCGCCCGAAACGGCTTTTGCCGTCAAAACATTGCCGCCTGCATCGAGCGTAACTTTGACATTGACCGCGCCGTTTGCCTTGCTGCCCTGTGGATACACGGGCTTCGGCAAATTGGTCGCTTTGATACCAGTTGCAATTTCCTGTTTTTCTTCATCCGTCTTTTTATCAGCAATTTTTTCATTCTTTAAAGTTTCTCTTCTCAAAACTTTGCCTTTGGGTTTAGAGGATAAACCTAGTTGCTCTGCTGTGGTTAATCCAACTCCAGTCGTTAACATTGAAAATTGTGTAAAGTTTCTGCCATTTACCGGAAGATTTTTCACGTCATTTTCGCCGAAAATTCCTTCGCGGCTGACGCCTTCGGGCAATTCGACGGGAACTTCGATCTTGCGGGGCTGTCCGCCGTCGGTGACGATTCGTTCTTCGACCGCGACGAACGACGTAAATTGCGTCAAAAGGCGATATTCAAGCCCGAGACTCGTGATCTGTTCTTTGATCTCGGGTTTATTATTCTGATAATCCTGCGAGGTCAGATCGTCGATCCGTGTCCGCGCCCAGAGCGTTGCGAGAACGTCGTGGTCGGGTTCGCTTTCGGGAAAATTAACGGCGATTTCGCGCACCGTTTCGCGCCCGAAAGATTTGCCTTTGAGCTTGATCGTGCCGCTTCCGCCCTTTGTGTAACGCCCGTGAATAATAACAGGTTTCGCGCTGAAAAGGTCGTTGATTTTTTTGGGGTAAACGTCGGCGACCTGCAAATCGCCGAAATCGAGCGAAATGTCGGTCAAAAGCGGACTGCGGACGCGTTCGTGAAACCTGCGCGCGGCGGCTGAACCGTCGTCCGTCAATGCGACATATTCGACTTCGCCGCGTCCTTCTTCCGCCATTTTGTCGAGCAGCATTCGATTGACCGAACTTCCAACGCCGAAACTGAAGATCCGCGCATTTGGATGTTTCTGAATTTCCGCCAAAATTTCCGCCTCGTTGCCGACATAACCGTCGGTCATAAAACAGACGACGCGAACGTGATCTTGCGAATCGGAAGGTTCGAGCGCCGCGCGGATCGCCTTCATCATTTCCGTGCCGCCGCCGCCTTGTCTCGATTCGAGAAAAGCCTGCGCTTTTTTCAGATTTTCGGGCGTCGCGGAAACAGGTTTTTCAAAAAGAATCGCCGTGTCGCCCGCAAAAGTTATCAAGTTAAAAGTGTCCTGCGGATTCAAACCGTCGAGCGCCATTTTCATTGATTCCTTGGCTTTATCGAGCGGAAAACCCGACATCGAACCCGAAGTGTCAATGACAAAAACGATCTCTTTCGGCGTCACGTCCTCGACGCGTGGCGAGTCGGGCGGCTGCAGGATCAGCGTGAAATAGCCGCCTTTTTCGCTGCGGTGCGTGAGAACGGCGTCCTCGATGCGTTTGCCCGCGACATCGTATTTCAAGATAAAATCTTTGTTCGGAATCGTCTTTTCGTCTTTGAGCGTGACGTTATAGCTGTTTGCCGAGAGCATCGCCGCTTCGATTTGGTGCGATTTCGATTCGACCTTTTCGATCAAAACGCCCGCGTCGAGTTTAACTTCGATTGAAATATCGTGTCCGGCACGCGTTTCGGCAACCGGCGGCGTGATCTTTTGGGCGTCGTTCGGCGCGACCGAACCCGGAATATAACGCGGTCCGACCGTCATCGGAAAGACGAATTCATAACTTCCGGCTTCATATTTCAACGTTTCGACGTAAGAAATCTCGATCGTCACTTTTTCACCGGGCAGAATATTGGCGACCGACTGCGTGAAGATATTCGTGCGTTCCTGATCTAAAAGGCTCGCGATTTGCCCGTTCGATTTTGCCGCTTCGTAAATTTCTTTGGCTTCTTCGCGTTTGCGGATCTGCCCGCGGATCGTCCGCTCGCCGATCCGCATCGTCATCGCGTCAACCGCCGCATTGTTCGGCAGCGGAAAAACATAGACGGCTTCGATCTTTTCCGCAAAATTGTTTTCAAATTCCTGCGTAACCCTGACCCGCGACAGAAAACCCGAAATTTCAGCCTTCACGTCCGTCTGTTTGAGCGGACACGCGCCGAGCGATTTGCCGTCCGAATTGACGGCTTCGAGCCCGCCCTGCGTGACTTTTTGCGCCTCAACGCTGAAGGCAAGAAACAGACAAAACAGCACCGGAAATATAACTTTTCGCATAACTTTACCTCTTTTGATTTTTTTCGCATCAACTGAAAGATTTTTTGTTCCCGACCGGGTTTCAATTACTTCGTAGTTTGAAACCCGCCAGCGGTTGCTTTGACGGAAAATTTTCATTAATGACATTTTGGGAACGAACGAAGATCGAAAGTCTTGCAATTTTTTTGACCGCAAAGGCACAAAGTAATAAAAAATCTCCGTGAACTCTGCGGCTCAGTGGTGAAATTTCTTAAAGCATCTTGACCAGAAACGGAAATTCCGCCAAGACGTGCGCCATTGCCAAGGCAAAATAAACGTCGCGCGTCGCCGCATAATCGACCGAAAAGCCGAACCACAGCGCGAAAACGAGGAAAAGGCTGACCGATAACGCCGCGAGAAATAATTTCGGGAAACCTTTGCGGTTTGCCAATAACGGAATTTCTTTCAAACGCCACGGCACGGCGCGCCGATCGACGAGCGGAATCAGCAAGATCCAGACCGCGTAATGGATTGTTTCGAGAAAAACGTGCGCGGCAACCAGAAAATGTGATGAAATTGAAGGCAAAATTCCGCTTCCGGCGTGCTCGGTAATGCGCCAAAAAAGATTGGTTTCATTCGGCAGATCGGGCGCGTTTGCCAAAAGAAAATACAAAACAAGAATGAACAAAGGAATCGCCGCAAGGCAGAAATGATAGGCGCGCAGCCAATCTTTGCGCGTCCGCCGAAGCTGTCTTTCGAGAAACCAGAGCGCGACAAACGGATGCAGATAAACGAGCGAAAGACTGAAATATTGCGGCTCAAGCCAGACAAATGACGCGATGAAAAAAGCGGTGGCAAATGCCCAACTCCAATCGGTTTTCGTTTTTTGTTTGCCTCTTAAATAAAACAAACAACCGACCCACAGCACAAAACCCGTGTTCCAGACGGAAACCGCGATCTGCCAGTTTTCCGCGCTCCAGAGCCAGTTTCCGCTGCCGAAATAGATCGTTAAGTAAGCGGAAGTGAGAACCAGCACGCCGCCGATCCCGACCGTATAAAATGTTCGCGATCTTCCCCAAACGAGCGGCATTCGCGCCGCAAAATATCGAAACTCGGAAAAATTGTGAACGCCCGCAAAAAGAAAGATCGTCAGAATCGAAAGCTGCAAAGGAAACGCGCCGATGAGCGCCGCGCCCGCGATACAAAACGCCAGAAATCCGCCCGCAAAAACCTGCGCCGAAGTGATCTCAAATTTGGCTCTTTGAATTTCCTGCATTTGGAATCGGTAAAAGGTGAAAAGGAATATAGTTTTTTTCGTTCTCAATCAACTAACTTTTTCACTTTTTCACTTTTTCACTTTTATTCGTCCGCTTTTTTATCGCTCGGCACGTCCGGAACGATCAGTTGAACGCCGGAGCTTTCGTCGGTCGTTTCGAGTTTGATCTTGCCCGAAGCCTGTTTGTATTGATGAACGGCGGGCGTAAAAAGTCGTCCCGTGATGCTGCGCGCTTCGATCGGCGGACCGACATTGGCGAAAACGATCGTCGCCAGTCCACCGCACAAAAACAAACCAACGCCCGCGATAATCGTTTTATTCGGTTTGATAGTCGCCTTACGCGAGCGCGTCAACCAAACGCCGCCGAAGATAAAGGCGAGACTCAAAAACAAACCGCTGACAATTGTCTGCGAACGCGAAAAACTCAAAAAAGCCGATGCGTTTGAATCATTGTCGAGTTCGTCCAATTGGGCGCGAAGCTGTTTCAATTGATCTTTCGGAATCAGCAGCCGTGCTTCTTTCGCGTCCTTTTCGATCCGAATATTCAAATATGTCTCGATCGCTTTTTTTGCCTTCGGCGCGGGCGTCGGCGACGGCGTTTCGGGCAAACGAATATCGGCAAACGCCGCGCTCGAAAACATTCCCAAAAGCACGCATAAACTAAATATCTTTTTCATTATTTTTTCTCCGCTCCGGTTAAAATTTTGTGAATTATATCAGTTTTTATGTTTTGAGAACGATAAATTTTCAAACTTTTTGCAGGCAAAACTCACCGCCGAGAGACAGAGTTCACAGAGATTTTATGAATATTTTGAAAGTTCCGTGTTCTCTGTCTCTCGGTGGTGAGTTTTTCTTTCAACCACGCTTGCGTTAAACTTTTGGCAAGGAGAATTTATGCGAAAACAATTGAAAGATTTTATTGAGTATATCGGCAAGGATTCGGTCGCCATTATTCCCGCGTCGCACGAACAGACGCGCAGCTACGACACGGAATTTAAGTTTCATCAAGACCCCGATTTTTATTACTTAACGGGCTTTCCCGAACCCGACGCGATCGCCGTCATCGCGCCCGGCAATAAAAAAAATCCGTTCACGCTGTTTGTCCGCCCGCGCGATCCGCTGATGGAAACCTGGTATGGACGGCGCGAAGGCACGGACGGCGCAAAGAAAAATTACGGTGCGGATAAAGCCCTGCCGATCGAAAAATTCGAGAGCGAATTTGCGAAACTCGTCAACGGGCACGAAAAACTCTTTTATCGATTCGGCGTTGATTCAAAGCTCGACCAAACGGTCATTCAATATCTTTCGGGGCAAAGATTCCGGCGTCTGAAAACCGCGTATCCGCCGCACACGATCATTGACCCGACGATCATTTTGGGCGAAATGCGTCTGCATAAGACCGAGGAAGAAGTTGTCTATATGCAAAAAGCCGGCGACATCGCCGCAGAAGCGCACGTTCTCGCGATGCAGAATTGCCAGCCCGGAATGAACGAATCGCAGATCGAAGCGCTGATCGAACATCATTTTCGAATGTCGGGCGCCTCCGGCGTCGCGTATAATTCGATCATCGGCGGCGGCGACAACGCGACGATTCTCCATTACGTCGAAAACAATATGCTGCTTAAAGACGGCGATCTATTATTGATCGACGCGGGCTGCGAATATAAAGGCTACGCTTCGGACATTACGCGCACCTTTCCCGTCAACGGCAAATTTTCAAAGCCGCAGCGCGAAGTTTACGACGTCGTTCTTTCAGTTCAAAACGAATGTATCGAAGCGACAAAAAAAGGCAACACCGTCAAACAACGCCAAGATCTCTCGATCGAACTGCTGACCGAAGGCATGAAGGAAATCGGACTTCTCAAAGGTAAAACCAAAGATTTGATCAAAAAGAAAGAGTATCTGCGGTATTATATGCACGGCGTCGGGCATTATCTCGGACTCGACGTTCACGACGCGGGACGCTATTTCACCGAACAGCAGGCAAAAAACTCGCGCCCGTTTGCGCCCGGAATGGTCTTGACGGTCGAACCCGGACTCTATATTCCGCCCGACGACCGTAACGCTCCGTCAAAATATCGCGGCATCGGAATCCGCATCGAAGACGACATTTTAGTGACCGACGACGGCAACGTCAATCTCACGTCAAAAGTGCCGAAAGAGCCGGAAGTTATTGAAGAATTGATGAATAACGGAAAGAAATGAGGTGATTTTATGCCAACCGATTTAGCGCAGGTTGTCGCGGAAAAGATGCAGGGTTTGCCGGTTGAGAAACAGCAAAAGGTTTTGGAGTTTGTTGATTCTCTGCTGGAAGAAGATCGAAAAACCCTGCACGAAAAGATTGCGGAAAGGGTCAGATCCTTGTCCGCTGAAACTTTGGAAAGACTCCCGACCGATGAGGCGGAAGAGCTTAATAATCTTCTTTATGGTACAAAAAAAGAATAGATGCCGTTAGCAAAACCGTGATTTCGCTGTCATCGCGTCGGCGGAAGTAGACGTAAGATTAATCGGCAAAAACAACTATTATTTTTTTAGTTTCATCAGACGCTTTAAATGGCGCATAAATTTGGAAATATCTGGCGGGTGATAACGGCTTTAGTCGTATTTTACCCGCTTTTTCTGTATGCCCAGCCGCGCGGCGATGAACCGGACACAATCAGACGGATTGTGAAGGACATTAACCTGAAAATCGAGGAAAAGACGGATGAAATCGCCAAACAACCGAAAACGGCAAGACTTTACGGCGAACGCGCCACGCTTTACGTTGAGCTTTACCAAAAGCTGTATCACAGCTACTACAGTTATTTTTACGGTGAAAAGCCGCCCGAACTGAGCGTTTCCGTCATTACCTCAAAAGCTGTCGCCGATTTTAGCAAGGCAATCCGCATTTCTCCCGCGCCGCTCTATTACGGCGAACGCGGCGAAATGTATGCGGTTCGCTGGTATGACGCGATTTCCAAAATTAATTGGTATGAAGAGCTTCAATGGATTCCTGACCCCGAATGGGAAGACATTGTTCCGCCGGAGCGCGAAAAAAACGAACTGAAGATTCTCGATAAAATAATGCGGAACCCCGATTTTGCGGCGGCGCGTGCCGATTATGAAAAAGCACTGGCTGCGGCTGCCAACTCAAAAACGCGCGAGAAATTTCACGAAAAACTGGCGCGGCTTTATCTTTCGCGTTCGAGCCGGATTGCCGGAAATCTGCAATACAATAAAAATCTGGTTGTTGAGCCGAATATTTACGGCTATTCGTTGTTCCAAGAAATTGATAAAGGCATCGCAGAGTTTGAAAAAAGCAATCATACCAGCGATGAAAATATGCTTTTCCCATTGCCTGATACATGGTTTCTCGAATCGCTTCCGCCGCTTCGCCACGCGCTTTATGCCAAGGCGAACATTCTGTCCGAATACGGGAAAAACGCGCTCGCGCTGCAAACCCTGAATGCCGCCGAAAAATACGTTTATAAAAACAAACCGGATGATTACTTTACTTGTCATTTCTACACTTTCCGCAGTCGTCTAAATGTGCTTAACGGCAATTTTGACGCGGCAATTGCCGACGCTAACCTGCCTCATGTCTATGGCAACGACGCGCCGCGTCCGTGTTATGGTGCATACGAACCGCGAGGCGACGCTTATTTCGCCAAAAACGATTTGCGGACGGCAATCGCCGATTACAATTTGCAGATAGAAGAGGCTAATTACTCGCCGGTTGATGTGCCGCGGCTTCGCCAAAAACGTGCGCTTGCCTATCTGAAGCTCGGCGAATTCAAAACCGCCGTCACTGACCTGACCTATGTTATGTCATACATTTATACGCCCGAACCTTATCTGCTCAGAGCGCAAGCCTTTC
>JBBQOA010000182.1:0-7974 GCA_038330465.1 Pyrinomonadales bacterium | reverse complement strand
GGTCTGTCCAACATTCAAAGATGTTCGGGCATTTCGCTTCCTGACAAACTGTGTGCAGATTCAAGCCTTTGATGAGATCCAAAACCTTGTTCTGATTGGTCGGATCGCCGATCTTGATCTTTAGCCAATCAGGTTTTTTCAGGCGTTCTTTTTTCTTTTTGGAGACAAATTTTTCGATTAAAACTTTTTCTTCGATCATAAAATTAAAACTTTAGACTCTCTAAATGCATATTAACATTTTGCCGAAAGTTGAGCGACTTGCGCCTTCTCGCCCCAATAATTCAAACCTTTTTTAACTGAGCCGGGCGACAACTTTTCCTTTGATATATTCTCTTCTCACCGCCCCGAAATGACGGCTGTCGTGGCTGTCTTGCAAATTATCGCCAACCAAAAAATAATGTCCGTGCTGATTGATCCGCTCGACTCTTTTAACGATTTGGCTCGTTTGTTCGACCGGATGTTTGGCGACCACGATGTCGCCGACCTCGATCGCTGCTTCGCTGTCAACCAAAATCACTTCGCCGTCTTTCAAGGTCGGGGTCATAGATTTGCCTTCGCAAATATATTTTTGGCGCGTCCCTAATAAAACCATCGCGATTTCGTAAAAATCTGCTTCGGGTAAATCTTTCATTCGTTTTTCTGATCAAAACCTATTTCTTCAATCGTTCAACTATGAAATTATTTTAACGTCCCGCGCGACAAAATAAAATTTCGAGAATGGTAACCAAAAATTCATTTGACAAACCGCGCCGTATTTTTATAGATTCAGAATATAGACTTTTTTGTAAAGATTCAAATTATGAAAAAAATACGTCTGAAAAATCAAAATTGTTGTTGCTGTTGCGGAAGGCATCGGCTGAGATTTGGCGTGAGAAAAAAGTAGCAGACAAAACGCTAAAATTAAAAAATATTCAGTCGGTCGTGAAATTCAAGGGAATAAATTCACGACCGATTTTCTTTTTGAAAATAAGCTTAGAGTTCACGCTTGAGCGCGGCTTGCCAGACTAAAGTTTGGACTCTAAACAATAAAAAATATGCAAACAGGGGTCAAGGAAACAAGAATTACCAGGGATTTTCGGGCGGAAGAGATTTCGCGCAATTATTTGGAAGCGGCTATCGGCAACACGCAGCTGATCCGTCTGCGCTCCGTAACGAAAGATTTGCCGGAAAACATCGAGATTTACGCGAAAGCCGAATATATGAATCCGGGCGGTTCGGTCAAAGACCGCGCGGCGCTCGCAATGATTCTTGCGGGTGAACGTTCGGGCGAATTAACGCCGGAGAAAACGATTCTCGACGCAACGAGCGGCAACACGGGAATTGCCTATGCGATGATCGGCGCGGCGCGCGGCTATCAAGTGACGCTCGCTTTGCCGAAAAATGCTTCGCAAGCGCGCAAACGCATCCTCAAACTTTATGGCGCCGAGATCATCGAAACCGATCCGATGAACGGCACGGACGGCGCACAAATTATTGCCAAAGAATTAGTTAAAGAATTTCCCGACCGTTATTTTTATCCCGACCAATACAACAACGAAGCCAACTGGAAAGCACATTACGCGACGACCGCGCCGGAAATCTGGTGGCAAACTTCGGCTCGCGTCACACATTTTGTCGCCGGTTTGGGAACGACCGGAACCTTTATCGGGACGACGCGAAGATTGAAAGAATTCAATCCCGATCTACAGGCGATCTCGATGCAGCCCGCGTCGCCGCTCCACGGTTTGGAAGGCTTAAAACATCTCGAAACGGCGATCGTGCCGGGAATTTACGATCCACGAATTGCCGATAAAAATGTCGAGGTCGAAACTGAAGACGGGCAAGCAATGACGCGCCGCCTTGCCCGCGAAGAAGGCTTATTCGTCGGCGTCAGCTCGGGCGCTAATGTTTTCGCCGCTCTTCAAATCGCACGTCAATTACGCGAAGATGCAATCATCGTGACGATTCTGTGCGACGGCGGCGGCAAATATTTGAACGAAGATTTTTGGAACGAAGCGTAAATCGGATTTGACCAAAGTTTTGCTCGCAAGTTCTTTGAAAATTTAATTGGGCGTGTTGAGCTTAGATTTAATAATTTGGATTGTAACCATTATCAACCTGAGAAATCCTTGCTAATATTAATATCAGCAAATTGAGATTTCGAGATATGTTACAAAAAGAAGAAATCAGAAAGTTGATTGAAAAGGCTTTTAGCGGCGTTACTTTAGACGGCGGAATAAGTCTTGAGCAAACAAAAGTTATTGACAATTATGGCAGAGGCGTTACTGTTGAAGAATTTAGTGCTTTGCCAAGTAAAGAAGTAACCAATAACTGGAAAGAAATTCCAATTTCTCAGTTAGATGAAGCTGAGTGTTTAGCGCACTTTGACAGAAAAGGTTTCAAATACTACATTCCTGCTTTGATGTTAAGGCTTTTAGCCAACTATGATTCATCTTCTATGATGTCAATTGGAACTATAAGTTTTTTATATCCTACAAGGAAAGATTGGGAATATTTCTATTCGGAATTGACCGAACAACAAACTCAAGCAATCGCTTTATACTTAGAAGCTCTTCCTGGTTTAGTAGAATTAGGAACAGAAGACAAAACAAGAGTTAAAAGGGCATTAGATAAATTTTGGTCAAAGTATTTGCCATAAAATTTAATAATGAACACCACATTAAAATCACTCCGGCTTGACACGCTCCGCATTTATCCTGTAAATTGCAAATTAGTTCTTTAACTGCTTTCAATTTTTTGAAAGCGCAAAAAGTGGCGATTTAAGGTTAACTTGCTCCACTTCAAAAAAACTGCTAAACAACTGACAGGAGAATCTTAAATTTTTTTAAGCTCTCGTGCTTTTATTTAGCACGAGAGCTTTTTCGTTTTTGGAGCAATTGGAACGCTGAGCGGTAGCAACGTGTTAATCGTTAAATGCTTTTATCTTAAATCGCAGTATTCAATCATCCGCTACCGCAGGTGGTTCTGACATGAGAGATTTTATGAGCGAATTTTCGATAGCAACACAACTGGTTCACGCGGGAGAAAGACGCGTCGCGCCGTTGGGCGTTCCGGCGGCAACTCCGATCTATGCGACTTCGACCTTTGTTTACGAGCGAATGGAAGATGTTGACCGCGTTGTCGAAGGTGAAACGAGCGGTTTTGTTTACAGCCGTTACGGAAACCCGACGGTCGCCGCGCTCGAAGAAGCGATGGCGCAGATTGAAAACGGAAAATTCGCGTTTGCTTTTGGCTCGGGAATGGCGGCATTACACGCCGCACTGCTCGCGTGTGAACTTTCGACGGGTTCGGTCGTGCTCGCGTCGCAGGATCTCTATGGCGCGTCGCTCGAATTGCTGCAAACGATCTTCGGCGCGTTCGGCGTGAAAACGGTCACGGCGGATTTTTCGGACATTGAAAATTTACGCGCGAAGACGCAGGAATTAAAACCGCGCGTGCTGATCGGCGAAACGATCTCGAATCCGCTCTTAAAAGTTTTGGATATTGAAAATGTGGCGCGGATCGCGCACGAGACGGGCGCGAAATTGATCGTTGACAATACTTTTGCGACGCCTTTCTTGTGCCAGCCGATCAATTTCGGCGCGGATTTTGTCGTTCACAGCGCGACGAAATTTCTTGGCGGACACGCCGACGCGACCGGCGGCGTGGTCGTTGCGAAAGACGATTTCGATCGTCCGGCGTTGATCGGCGCGCTCACGCTGACCGGCGGAATTTTGAGCGCGTGGGAAGCGCATTCGATTCTTCGAGGCTTGAAAACTCTGGGTTTACGGCTCGAAAAACAATGCCGCAATGCCGAGCGTTTAGCGGCATTTTTGCTCGATTGTCCGCAGGTTGAAAAAGTGATTTATCCGGGCTTGGCGGATGAAGCGCAATCGGAAATCGTCAACCGGATCTTGCGAAAAGAATTTCGCGGCGCGGTGCTCGGCATCCGATTAAAAACGGATTCGCGGGCGGAGGTTTACGAATTTATGAACGCATTGCAGCTTTGCACACGCGCCGCGAGCGTCGGCGATATTTTTACCGGCATCGTCCATCCGGCAACCGCGACGCACCGCGAAATGTCGGCGGGCAAACGCGCAAGATTAGGAATTACCGAAGGCTTGCTGAGAATTTCGGCGGGTATTGAAGAGGTCGAAGACATCATTGTCGATCTCAAACAAGCATTTGAAACGGTTGAAGAAAAGAATTTGCTGCGGATAAACGCGGATTTCGCAGATAAGAAAATTCAGTATCAATCTGTTTAGAGAAATAACTTATGAAAATCTTAAATCCGCGAAATCCGCGTTTATCCGCAGCTGAAAACAAATGATTTATTTAACAGAAGAACATATCAAACAAATTGAGGCGCACGGCGAGCGCACCTATCCGCACGAGTGCGGCGGCATGATCATCGGGCATTTCGACGCGGAAACGGGCAAACGCACGGTCGAGCTTTTGCCGATGGAAAACGCGGCGGCGGCGGCAGACCAGCATAACCGCGTGCTCATTCTGCCGAAAGACGTTCTCCGCGCCGAACGCTTTGCGCGCGAGAAAAAACTGGACGTGATCGGTTATTACCATTCGCATCCGGACTGCGCCGCCGTTCCGTCGCAGTTCGATCTCGACCACGCGCTTCCCGTCTGGACCTACATTATCGTCTCGGTCGAAGCGGGCACAGCGGTTGACATTCGGGCGTGGGAAATGGAAAACGACCGTTCAAAATTTAACGAGGAAGAAATTTTAAGGGAAACAAAAGGATTGTTCACAGATGCGTCCGGAAGATAAATATTCGAGTAGGAATAACAAAAAATCGATGGGCATCTGTGAACGATAAAAACCAAAGGGAGAAATAATTTTATGGCAGTCACAATTGTAATTCCGACACCGCTTCGCCAATTTGCGGGCGGAAGTTCGGAAATCGAGGTCGAAGCGGCAACGGCGGGCGAGGCGTTGGAAAAATTAACAGCGACGCACGTCGATCTGAAAAAACATCTGTATAACGACGGCGGAAATTTGCGAAACTTCGTCAATGTTTACGTCGGCGACGAAGATATTCGCGACCTTCAAGGCTTGGAAACCGCAGTCAGACCGGGCGGCGAAATATTGATCGTGCCGTCGATCGCGGGCGGCAATATCGCGGCGGAAGCGCGCGCCGAAAAAGAATTGCCGACGCTTTCAAATGAAGAATATGCGCGTTATTCGCGGCATTTGATTCTGCCCGAAGTCGGTTTGGAAGGACAGCGAAAATTAAAAGCTGCGCGGGTTTTGATGATCGGCACGGGCGGTTTGGGTTCGCCGCTCGGTTTATACCTCGCGGCGGCGGGCGTCGGCACGCTCGGCATCGTCGATTTCGATGTCGTTGACGAATCGAACTTGCAGCGCCAGATCATTCACGGCACGAAAGATGTCGGGCGACCGAAGATCGCTTCGGCACGCGACCGACTTTTAGACATCAATCCGAATACGAATATCGAAGCGTTTGAAACGCGTCTGACGAGCGAAAACGCGCTTGAGTTATTTAGAGAATTCGACGTTATCGTTGACGGCACAGACAATTTCCCGACGCGTTATCTCGTCAACGACGCGGCGGTGCTGACGGGCAAGCCGAATGTTTACGGCTCGATCTTTCGGTTTGAAGGTCAGGCGAGCGTTTTCTGGGCGGAAAAGGGCGCGTGCTACCGCTGTCTTTATCCCGAACCGCCGCCGCCGGGACTTGTTCCGAGTTGCGCGGAAGGCGGCGTGCTTGGCGTTTTGCCGGGCATTGTCGGGACGATTCAGGCGAATGAAGTGATCAAAGTCATTTTAGGCGCGGAAGGAATTTTGCTCAATCGCCTGCTGCTTTTCGATGCGTGGAAAATGCGTTTTCGCGAGCTGAAGCTCAAGAAGAACGCGGATTGCCCGATTTGCGGCACGCATCCGACGATCACGGAATTGATCGATTACGAAGAATTTTGCGGTTTGAATTTGCCGGTTGTGGAAGATGTTTTGGAAGAAATTACGGTCACGGAATTGAGCGAATTAATTAAAAACAATCCTGAAACACAGGTTATTGATGTCCGCGAGCCGCATGAATTCGAGATCGCGCGGATTCCGCAGACAAAATTGATTCCCTTATCGCAAGTCGTCCAACTCGCCAAAGAGATCGACCCGTCGCGAACGGCGATCATCCATTGCAAAAGCGGCGTGCGCAGCGGAAAAGCGATCAAAGCATTGCAAGAAGCTGGTTTTACGGGAAAGTTATTGAATCTGAAAGGCGGCATTTTGGCTTGGTCGGATGAGATCGATCCGTCCGTGCCGAAATATTAAAGATATGATTTACGCGAAATCAATAAAAGAAAATACATTCGAAATAAGTAAAAGGTGAAAAGTGAAAAGTGAGAGGTCAAAACGACCTTTCAAATTATCACTTATTCCGACGCTTAACTAACTTGCGAAAATCCTAAAAAATTTAATGAACAAGGAGTAATTTATGAGTAAGATTTTAAGTGAAATTTTAGAAGCAAACGAAATTTACGCCGCCGGTTTCGGCGATAAAAAAGATCTCGCGATGCCGCCGGCGCGGTCGTTTACGATTCTGACTTGTATGGACGCGCGGCTCGATCCGGCAAAATACGCGGGACTCGCCGAAGGCGACGCGCACGTGATCCGCAATGCCGGCGGACGCGCCAGCGACGACGCGATCCGCTCGCTCGTCATTTCCTACAAGCTACTCGGAACAAAGGAATTTTTCATTATTCATCACACCAATTGCGGAATGGAATTTTTTACCAATGAGTTGATGGGCGATTTGTTATCGAAAAGCCTTGAAACCGCTGCGCTCGACGCAAACGGTTTTCACGATGTCGGCGCAGGCGGCGGCTCTTCCGAGGGAAAATATATCAATTTTCTAACGATCGCCAATCAGACGGAAAGCATTGTCGAAGACGTTTTGCGCGTCCGCAATCATCCTTTAATACCGAAAACAATTCCGATCTACGGTTATCTGTACGACGTCAAAAGCGGTAAATTGATCGAGATCGAACGCGCGACCGAAGCCGGCAAAGTGTAAAAATTAAAACCGCGAACGGTCGCGAACGGATTTTACAAAAATATGAAAAACATCTGCACAATTTTTATTTTGTTCGCTTTTTTTGCCGTCGCGGTTTTCGGACAGCAAAATATTTATCAAGCCGAGATCGAAAAATGGCGCGCTGGTCACGAAGCGGAACTCAACACGGACAACGGGTGGCTGACGGTTGCCGGATTATTTTGGCTCAAAGAAGGCGTCAATACGATCGGGACGGGCGCGGGTTTCGATGTTGAATTGACGGAAAACTTCAAGCAGGGAAAATTCGGCGTGATCGAATTTAACGACGGCGCGGCAATTTTGAAAGTTGAAAACGGCGCGGAAGCCTTTAGCAATGGCAAACAAATTTCTTCGATCGAACTTGTTTCCGATGAAAAAGGCGATCCGACCGTCGTTCAAACCGGCAGTCAGACGTTTTATCTGATCAAGCGGACAAATCGTTTCGGAATTCGTCTGAAAGACAAAAACAGCCGCGAACGCTTAGGTTTTACGGGTTTGAAATGGTTTCCGGTCGATGCGAAATACAAAGTCGAAGCGGAATTTGAGGCTTTTTCCGAACCGCAGGAAGTTTTGATCCCGAATGTCCTCGGCGGCAATTTCAAGATGAAAAGTCCGGGCGTTTTGCGATTTAAATTGAACGGTAAAAAATACGCGCTCGAACCGGTTTTAGAGGAAGGCAGCGACGAGCTTTTTATCATCTTCCGCGATTTAACGAGCCGCACGGAAACTTACGGCGCGGGACGTTTTCTCTACGCGAAAAAAGCTGTCGGCGGCAAGGTCATTTTAGATTTTAACAAAGCGGAAAATCCGCCGTGCGCCTTTACGTCGTTTGCGACCTGTCCGCTGCCGCCGCCGCCGAATCGTCTGGCAACCAAAATCAAAGCGGGCGAAAAACGCTATAAGGATCATTGATCATTTCAAACGACTGA
>JBBQOA010000181.1:0-8029 GCA_038330465.1 Pyrinomonadales bacterium | reverse complement strand
TGATAAGAAACCTGTTCTCAAAGACATTTATTTATCATTTTTTTACGGCGCGAAGATCGGCGTTCTGGGTTTGAACGGTTCGGGAAAATCGAGTCTGCTTCGCATAATTGCGGGAACCGACAAGGATTTTAACGGCGAGGTCGTTTTTTCGAAAGGTTATTCAGTTGGTTATTTGGAGCAGGAACCAAAACTCGACGAATCGAAAACCGTCAAGCAGATCGTCGAAGAAGCCGTCCAATCAACGGTTGATCTGCTTAAAGAATACGAAGAGATCAACGCGAAATTTGCCGAACCGATGACCGACGACGAGATGAACGCACTGATCGAACATCAGGGCGAAGTTCAGGAAAAGCTCGACCACGCCGACGCGTGGGATTTGGATTCGCGGCTCGAAATGGCGATGGACGCGCTCCGTTGTCCGCCGCCGGAAACCGAGATCAAAAACCTCTCGGGCGGTGAAAAACGTCGCGTTGCGCTCTGTCGTCTGCTCTTGCAAAAGCCCGATATTTTGCTGCTCGACGAACCGACCAACCATCTCGACGCGGAAACTGTTTCGTGGCTCGAACAGCATTTGCAAAAGTATGAAGGCACGATCATCGCCGTCACGCACGATCGTTATTTTCTCGACAATATCGCGGGCTGGATTTTGGAACTAGATCGCGGCGAAGGCTTTCCGTATCAGGGAAATTATACGTCGTGGCTTGAGCAGAAATCGCAGCGTCTCGGACAGGAACAAAAGAGCGAAGATAAACGATTAAAGACTTTGGAGCGCGAGCTTGAATGGATTCGGATGTCGCCGAAAGGTCGCCACGCAAAATCAAAGGCGCGGATCAACGATTATGAAAAACTCGTATCGGAAGAATCCGAAACGCGCTCGGAGACGCTCGAAATCTACATTCCGCCCGGTGAGCGTTTGGGCGATATTGTCATCGAAGCGCACAAGGTTTCAAAGGCTTACGGCGATAAATTATTGTTTGAAAATCTTGAATTTTCATTGCCGAAAGGCGGCATTGTCGGCGTGATCGGTCCGAACGGCGCGGGCAAAACGACGCTTTTTCGCCTGATCACCGGACAAGACAAGGCGGACGCGGGCGATTTTCGCGTCGGCGAAACCGTCAAACTTGGCTATGTCGATCAATCGCGCGATTCTTTGACGGCGGACAAGACGGTTTTCGACGAGATCACCGACGGTTTGGATCTGATTCAGCTTGGCAAGCGCGAAATGAATTCCCGCGCCTATGTTTCACGCTTTAATTTCGGCGGCAGCGATCAGCAAAAGTTCGTCGGGCAACTTTCGGGCGGCGAACGCAACCGCGTTCATCTTGCGAAAATGCTCAAATCGGGCGCGAATGTTTTATTGCTCGACGAACCGACCAACGATCTCGATGTCAACACGATGCGCGCGCTCGAAGAAGCGTTAGAGAATTTCGGCGGCTGCGCTGTGGTGATTTCCCACGACCGTTGGTTTTTAGACAGAATCGCGACGCATATTTTGGCGTTCGAAGGCGATTCCAAAGTCGAATTTTTCGACGGCAATTACTCGGAATACGAAGCCGACCGCAAACGCCGCCTCGGTCACGACGCCGATCAGCCGCACCGCATTAAATACCGCAGTTTGACTCGCGCATAGAGTAAATTTATGACGATTGGAAAAAGAATCTTGCTGTCAATAACGACTGGCTGGCTGGTTGCCGGTATTTTGATTTTGATCGCTTTTAGTTTAGGAAGTAAAAAAATCGCGGCGATTTTATTGTGGAATGTCGGTTTATTTATGATTTTAGCGGGAAATGGTCCGCTTTTAGGTTATGACGCGCAGGGAAATCCAATGTATGAAGGAACGCCTGTTCACCTGTTTTTTGGTTTCCTGGGGTTGTTAAGCGGGTTTTTGATATATCCGTTAATTGTTTTTCTAATCTTATCTATTGCTAATAAATTTTATTCAAGATGAAACGAGAATTGAGTTAATGCCGAATTATCGCAAGCGAACCACGGCAAAAGGAGTGCGCCCGCTGATCAGTTCCAAAATTCGCCGGGAATATTATTGGTTTGTTTGGGATCATGGAACCCTTGACAGGCAAAGATTTTATGTTTGAAATACCGAGTTTAGAGATCGTCACCCCACTTCTGGAAGTATGCTCATAAACAACTGCAGTTTAGAATCCAATTTTGTATTTTTCAGCGGTGATTTGCGGTATAATGCCGCTATAATGGTACAGAACAAACAAGAAGAAGGTCAGGATATTACCCGGTTGCTGCTTGCGTGGAACGAAGGTAATCAAGAAGTTTTGGATAAACTGATGCCGCTCGTTTATGACGAACTGCACCGGCAAGCTGCTCGATTTTTAAGGCGCGAACGCTCCGACCACACGCTTCAAACTACAGCTCTAATCCATGAAGCTTATCTTAAACTGGTTGACCAGCCCGAAATGAATTGGGAAAGCCGGACGCATTTTTTTGCCATTGCCGCCAATACAATGCGGCGGATTTTGGTTGATTATGCCCGGGCGAAAAATGCCGAAAAGCGTGGCGGAGATTATTTAAAACTGCCTTTAGAAGAAGCCGACTCAGTTGCCGGTAAAGAGAAAAGCATTGATTTAATGGCGCTTGATGAAGCCCTGACGAAACTGGAAAAGACTGACCGGCGCCAGGCGCGGATTGTCGAACTCAGGTATTTTGGCGATTTGACTTTGGAAGAAACGGCGGAAGCATTAAAAATTTCGCGAACGACCGTTGCCGACGATTGGGCGATGGCTCGAGCCTGGCTGCATCGTGAACTAACGAGATGACAAACGATCGTTGGGAAAAAGCAAAACAGATTTTCGCCGAAGCGAGCAAGCTCGCGCCCGAACTGCGTTCTCCTTTTCTTGATGAAGTTTGCGGCGATGGTGACGGAATGCGCCGCGAGGTCGAATCGCTACTTGCTTCTCACGACGCGACCGGTTTTTTGGAAAAACCTGCGGTCGGTGAGGTTGCCGACGTTATCTACCGGGCAAAAAATGTTGGGAAACACTTCGGGCATTATGAAATAATCGAACGAATCGGCGCGGGCGGAATGGGCGAGGTTTACTTGGCGGAAGACAAAAAACTCGACCGCAAGGTCGCCGTTAAAATTCTCAATGAAAAATTCGCTCGCCACGAATCCAACCTCAGTCGCTTTATTCAAGAGGCAAAAGCGGCATCAGGGTTGAATCATCCGAATATTTTAGTCATCCATGAAGTTGGCGAAGACGAAAATACACATTACATCGTCAGCGAATTTATCAAAGGCAAAACCCTCAGCGAGGTTTTAAGCGAAAGGACTTTAATACTTGCGGAAATTTTGGACATTTCGATTCAAATCGCCAGCGCCCTTTGTGCCGCTCACGAAGCTGATCTGATTCACCGCGACATCAAGCCGGATAACGTGATGCTGCGCGCGGACGGTATCGTCAAAGTTTTGGATTTCGGTCTGGCAAAGCTCGTCGAGCCCAAAACGGGCAGCTTTCAAGCATCCGCCGCGAACCAAACGGCGGAAGGCATCATTTTAGGAACGGTTTCTTATATGTCGCCCCAACAAGCCCGCGGCGAAAAGCTCGATGGACGGACAGATATTTTCAGCTTCGGCTGTCTGCTCTACGAAATGCTGACCGCTCAAAAGGCTTTTACCGGCGAAACAATTAACCATACAATCATTGCCATTTTAGAAAAAGAGCCGCCGTCGCTCGCGCTGTTTTCCAAAGATTTTCCAGCTGAAATTGAAAGAATCGTCAAAATCTGTTTGCAGAAAAATTTAGATGAGCGTTACCCGGCGGCGAACGATTTGCTGGCGGATTTGAAGACGCTCAAAAAACGTCTGGAGTTTGAAACCGAACTCAAAGACGCGTCCTCGGCGAGAGACCAAAAGACGCTTGTTGAAACCCGGCTTCTTAAAGCTGACGTTACGATCGAAGCGCCCAGCCTCGCGCCGCATAATCTGACGGAAAATCTCGCGCCCATCATCGGGCGTGAAAAGGAAATTTTCGAAATCAAAAAATTTTTACGCCGGACGGATATCCCGCTTCTGACTTTAACCGGCGTCGGCGGCACGGGAAAGACGCGACTCGCGCAGGCAGTTGCCAGAGATTTATTACGGGATTTTCCGGACGGCGTATTTTTTGTCGAATTGGCAGCCGTTACCAACGCGAAACTTGTCGCTTCGGCAATCGCCCAACCACTCGGCATCAAGGAAGCCGGCGGCAAACCGATTCTTGAAATATTGAAAGATTATCTCCGCGACAAAAAAATTCTCCTCATCTTAGACAATTTCGAGCAAATTGCGGACGCCGCGCCGCAAATCGGAGAACTACTTTCTTCAGCTTCCCGCCTGAAAATTCTGATTACCAGCCGTGCGCTTTTGCGTTTGAACGCAGAGCACGAATTTATTGTTCCGCCGCTTGCCGTGCCTGCGGAAATCCGTGAAGTTTCACTTGAGACGCTTGCCGGTTACGACGCCGTCAAACTGTTCGTCCAAAGGGCGCAGAAAGCAAAAGCTGTATTTGTTTTAACCACAGAAAATGCCGGCAGCGTGGCGGAAATTTGCGCCCGACTGGACGGTTTGCCGTTGGCGATCGAGTTGGCGGCAGCATGGGTAAAGATTTTCGCTCCGCAGACAATTCTTACGAAACTCGAAAACCGCCTTCGGCTTTTGACCGGCGGAGCGCGTGATTTGCCCCTCAGACAGCAAACGATGCGCGACGCGGTTGGGTGGAGTTACGAACTGCTGAGCGAAGATGAAAAAGGGTTATTCCGGCAGTTATCAGTATTTGCCGGAGGTTTTACGTTCGAAGCGGCAGAAACAGTTTACGGCGGTAACGAGCCACCCAAAGAACAAATTGATTTTCTTGATCTGCTAACTTCGATGATTGATAAAAGTCTGCTTGTCACGAAAGAACAATCCGAGGGCGGGGAAACACGCTTTTGGATGCTAGAAGTCGTGCGTGAATACGCGCTCGAATTATTAGAGGCGGGCGACGAAGCCGAAATGATACGCCGCCGTCACGCCGAATACTGTCTTGCGTTCGGAGAAGAAGCCGAATCACAGTTATTGGGCGCACAAAGCGTGGAGTGGCTCAACCGGTTGGACGAAGAACACGAAAATCTACGAGCCGCTCTGGAATGGGCGTTGGAAAACAGTCCGATAAAGGCGGCGCATTTAGCAGCAGCAATGCGAAATTTCTGGGTTTTACATTCTCATTTAACGGAAGGGCGACAGTGGCTTCGGGCAGCATTGGAGCGTGGCGCTCTAGAAATCCCTGGATCCGTCCGTTTCAAACTGCTCAACGGACTTGGCGCGATAGTTCGGATGCAGGGCGATTACGCGGCGGCGCGAAAGGCATATACACAAGGTTTAGTTGAGGGGAAGGCGTTAAGTGACTTATGGCAAATCGCGCATTCAAATAGAGGCTTAGGATTAATAAGTTTCGATCAGGGCGATTACGCGGCGGCGCGTAAGTTTACGGAAGACGGCTTAGCGATTTTACGTAAGCTAGGCGACAATTTCGGACTCGCTCTCGCCCTCAGCTCCTTAGGAGATTTAGAGCGTGCTGAAGGAAATACTGCGGCGGCTCACCTGTTGTTTGAAGAATCTTTAGCAATTTGCCGGCAGTTGAACAATAAGAGCGTTTCGAGCAGTAACCTTTACAATTTGGGAGCAAACAGCTTTGAAGAAGGTGATTTCGATGCGTCATATTCATATTTTGCAGAGAGTTTGGCGACTGCTCACGAATTGAAAGATGAAGCGGCAATCTCTCTTTCTTTGGATGGCTTTGCCGCTCTCGCCTTCAGACGCGGCGAACCGACGCTGGCGGCGCGCCTCTCCGGGGCTGCGCAAAATTTGCGCGAAAAAATTGGGTACGAAATAGAAGCAGTTGACCGCTGCTTCCGAGACGCTTACCTGACCGAGCTTAAAGCCAAAATGGATGGAGCCGATTTCTCCAAATTCAATCAACAGGGACGAAAATTGAAACTGGAAGAAGCAATTGCCTTAATAACAGGTTCGGAGCTTTAAAACAAATCTTATAAGTTCTCAGGAAAGGCACAATTCCAAAGATTACCGGATAAATTGCAACCGACCTTTTCGCCATAAATCAAGCAATTTTGAAACGTAAAATTCAATTTCGTCCGGTAAGTTTTGGCAACTTAAAGTCTGTCAAAAAAAACCGGACGATTTTCCCGCCTATTACGCACTAATAAATAGAGGCACACAGAGGCTTGATTTATTTATGGAAAGGAGATATGAAAATGGCGGAGAACTTGAGTTTAAAAACAACATTAAATGGCGAACGAATGAGATCTAAAGGGATGCTCAGATTTATCTTTGAAGTAGGTTTTATCAGATTTGCCATTCCATTGACGGTACTAGATAAAATTATTACGTACGTTATTAAATACGGTTTGACAAGTGCAAATATCGGAGAATTTTTTACAGAACGAAATATTTTAAATTTCTTGATCGAGACATTTGCAGCAGGAATAACTTTCGGATTGATACTGTGGGTCTGGGGAAAAAAAGAAAATTATTCAAAACTGAAAGGGTAAATCATTTATTAATCATTAGAGGATGCAAAATTATGAAAAGAACAATTAATAGAGAAGAAGAAATTATGAAAAGAACAATCATTGCCGCGGCGTTTATCATTACAGCTTTGTCAGTTACTATCTTCGGTCAAACATCCGACAAAAAGTCAGATGAAAACGACCAGGCGAAAAAAGAAGTAATTGCTCTCGCCAAAGAATATGCCAATGCTTTGGTGAAAAGAGATTCTGCCGCGTTGGAGCGTATTTTGTCGGACGATTACGGCGATATTTCAACGGAGGGCGTCCTAACTACCAAAGCGATAATGGTGAGAATGCCCGAAGAATTTATGCCGAATGCCCCTCGGCTGGAAGCCGTCAATTTCGATGAACTATTCACATACGTCCGTGTTTATGATAAGACGGCGGTGCTGGTAACTAAAATTAATTTGAAGTGGCAAGGTTCAAAGGAAAAACTAGCCAAGAAGTGGAAATCAACGTTGCCGATGAGCGATGCTTATGTCGTTACTTTGGTGGCGGTTAAGAAGAACGGAACTTGGCAAATAGTCTCGACGCATGAAAGCGAGTATTTAGTGAAAACACAAGCTACCCCGACAAAGGACTAGGGCACTCAATTAACAATATTGAGCCGCTAGAATTTGTCGCTAACCATTCTTTTTCCGGTTAACTGCGATGAGTTTTTTCACTGACCCCGAGTGCGAATAGTGAGAAATGAATTGCAGGGAAAACGAGTCTAACAAATTCGATTGCGGTAAACACAAATTTTAAGTAGGGAAAGCTTGTCTTTGGAATGTTGATGATAAAGTCACGAAGCAGACGGAAAAACCAAACTCGTTTCAAACGAAAAACTTTAACTTTGTTTCGTCGCTGATCTGTGTTAATTTATCGTTGAAAATCACAAATTGTATCGACCTGAACAAACCTCATTTTAAGAACGTAATGGCTTACGTTAAAACTGAAGATGAGGTGATCTTATGTATTGTCCCAAATGCGGAACACAGAATCAGGAAAATTTGACCTATTGCCGCGATTGCGGAGAAAATTTACAGGTTGTCTCGCAGGCGATGAAAAAATATTCGCCGGTTGCTTTTATCAGCAAATTAGATGCGGTCATTGAAAAAAAGAACGAGCGATTGCGAAGAGATGCGATCTTAAATGCTTTAATGGGAATTGTCTTTCTTATTTCGAGTATTTTTGTTCCGTTCGGGCAGAGCTTTTTCGCATTCCTTAATATCTGTTTTTTTGCGATAGCTATTTTCTCCATTTACCGTAGCGGGATTGATTTTTTGGCTTACCGCCGCACATTAGAATTAAAGTCATTGACAATTCCCGGTTTTGACGAATCTTTGCCGGCTGATTTTATAAATACCCGAGCATTGCCGGCGAGCAAAATCGCCGCGACAAATAAACTCGCAGCGTTTCACGATAAACAATTGGAAGTCAACTTGATTTATTGCCCGAAATGCGGAGTGCAAAA
>JBBQOA010000180.1:0-8033 GCA_038330465.1 Pyrinomonadales bacterium | reverse complement strand
ATCGTGAAAGCGCGTGAATTCCGGCGCGTAGCTGAGTTGAAGCAGATAATCGTTGCGCTCTTCGTAACACTGGCTGAGCCACCCGAAGACGGCTTCGCGGTCATTCATATCAGCTGCCAGAATTGCCAGATAAAGCGGCGAAATATATTCGCCCTTTTGTTTGCGCGAAACAAGTGTGTCGTAAATCTTCTGCGCTTCGGCAATTTTGCCCTGCACGGCAAGCGTTCGCCCATGCATCATTTCAATGACGGGAATCCCTCGTCCGATGATTTTTTCGACCGCTTCAATTTCTGTCCACGCTTCGCCGTAGCGCCCGGCGTGCTGGAGCGCACGCCAGAGATTCATGCGCGCACTGATCAGATTCTTATCAAATTCAACAGCCTGCCGAAACTGCAGTATTGCCTTGTCATAATTGCCCGCAAAAAAAGCCGGATAACCGCTTTCGGCGGCGATCTCAAGCGAAGTCGGATTGAGTTCGGCGGCGCGTCGAACTTCGGCTTCGGCTTCTTCAAAACGGCTTTCTCTCATCAAGTTCCAGGCGAGCAGAAGATGCACCCGCGCAAAATTCGGACTGAGCGCGATCGTCTTTCGATACGCAATATCGCCGGCTTCGAGATTCCATTCGTGCTTGATCTGCGCGTTGCCGAGAATCATATAGGCTTCTGCCAAGTTCGGATTTATCGCTAATGCTTTCTGCACGGCATCAGTCGCTTTTTGATAAGCTTCCGCCGGTGGAATCGCGCCGAATGCCGATTCACCGAGCGTCATATAACTTTCACCGATGCCGATATAGGCAAGCGCGTACCGGTCGTCCAATTTGACGGCTTGTTCGTATAACTCGACCGCTTTTACGATACTATCGCCTCTATTTTGACTGTAAAAATACCGCGCCGTTAAATACAAGCGATAGGCTTCCGGGTTTTCCGTATCGCGAACAGCTAATTCGGTTTGTTGTTCGCCGGACAACTTGAATTTGAGCGCCTCGCTAATATTGCGTGAAAAAGCATCTTGAAATTTGAACAGGTTCTGTTCTTGCTCTTCAAAATTTCCCGCCCATAAAACCTGATTATTGGCAGTATTAATGAGTTGAAGCGAAACCCGCAAGCGGTCATTGACGCGTTGAATCGTGCCGTCCAGAACGGTTTCGACCTTGAGATCTTCGCCGATCTTTTGCGGCGAATCCTGACTCGCGGCAAACGGCAGAACCGCGCTTGTCGGGCGGACGACAAGATTATTTATCGAACTCAATTTCGTGATCAAAGCATCGGTTAAACCGACCGACAAAAAATCGTCTTTCGTATCTTTGGTTAGATTTGTAAATGGCAAAACAGCGATCGTTGTTGGTTTATTGCTGACGGCAAGATTTGCCGCACCGGTTTTTGAAGAATCGGCTTTCGGACGCAGAAAAGCGAAATAAGCGATTGCCGCGACCGCGAAAATTGCTGTCAGCAAAAGCCCCAAACCCAGATAGTTTTTGATTTTGTGTTGTCCGGCGAGTTTCGGAAGTTGCCCGCTGTCGTCCGATTCTTCGATGACGAGCTTTGATTGGGTGATTTTTTCGACGATCAGTTCGTTCGATTTCAGGGGGCGAACGTCGGCGTTAAAACGATAACCGCGGCGCGGAACGGTTTCGATAAAGTTTTCACCACTTTCGTCCAATGCTTTGCGGAGCGTGTGAATATTTAGTTTGAGATTTCCTTCCTCGACAAAACTGTCCGCCCAAACTCCGTCGAGCAATTCGTTTTTATCGAGCAGACGACCATTGTTTTCAACCAAAAAACGCAGCAGATCAAAGGCTTTCGGCGGCAAGGGCAAAACTTCGCCACTTGTCCGGCGAAGCTGTTTTTCGCCCGTGTCGAGGCGGAATGCACCGAACTCGTAAATTTGTTTTTTCTGGTTCACAAATTCCTAACCGAAATCTTAACCGAAAAATAACCGTTTGCTAACTACTTTCACATTCTTGATAACACAGAATCGTTTTATCGCAAAGAGATAAGTTAGCCTTCGGAGAAATAATGAGTAAAAAACGATTGGAAATTTCATTTGAATCGCGTGAACAATGGCGAATTTTCAGTCCGCCGCAAACTGAAAATCTGCAATGCCCGTTTTGCGAAGAAGAATCTCCGCTCGTTTCGGTCGAAAATTTGGCGGTCTTGACCGAAACGAGTCAGCTTGAAATTTACAGAGAAATCGAACGCGGGCAGCTGCATTTTGTCGAAACGAAAAAATCACAACTTTTCGTTTGTCTGACATTATTTTCAAAAAGGAGTCTGAGAAATAATGAACAGGAAATTTTGGTTAAATCATAGGCAGGGCAAACAAACATTATCAATTTAGCCAACCGACACAGATCATTCTTGTTAATGACGCGCTGAGCGGCATTGATTTTACGGCGATTGAATGAAAAATATTTGAGCGAAATGTTTTTCAAAGAGCGAGCAATGGTTTTTTATGGCACGTGTCTCAGTTGATTTGAGTAAGGAGTTTAAGAGATGAAAATAAGTTCGATTTTAAGGATTTTGTCGAAAACGTCATTTGGGTTGGTTTTATTTGCAAATATCGCCTACGCGGGCGCAACTTTAACGGTCAATACGGCGTCGGGCGGCGTTGTTTGCGACGATAAATTAAGTTTGCTCGAAGCCCTTAATTTGGCAAGCACAGTCGGAAATCCGGCGACGATGACGACCGGCGAAAAAAATCAGATCTCCGGCGCGACCTGGATCGTTTCAACCGAGATTCCGCCGTGCGGCGTTGGCTGGCTTGCCATTAACGGGGTCGGTTCGAACTTTGCGGACGATATTGTTTTTTCAAATGATGTCGGAACTATATTCGGGATGGTCGGACTAGCAAAGAACGACGATATTGACGGTCTGAAACCGAACGGGCAGAAAGTTATTCTGGACGGAACGGGTCAATCGTCGCCGAATAGCGGCATTACGATCGCCCCGGAATCAGGTTCACAGGTGCGGAATCTGATTATCCGAAACTTTCCGACCAACGGCATATTTGCGCAGGCATTAAACGGGGCAAAGTTTGAAGGCTTGGAGATTTCAAATAATGGTCTGAACGGCATGAGCATCGGATTTGCCGGAGGCACAACCAATAAGAACAGTCGCAACGTGACCATCGGCGGCGACCAGCCGCAGCATCGGAACAAAATTTTTTCAAATGGCGGCGACGGAATTTTGATCGCCGCTTCGCCAAGTTTCGACCGCTTTCCGGACGAGGGAATTTTTATTCTCAATAATCTGATCGGCACCAGCGACGGCACGTCAGACAACGGCAACAACGGGCGCGGAATCAGTTTGATAAACGCTTTTGGCGTCATCATCGGCGATTCAACGGGCGCGACGCGAAACATTATCAGCGGCAACAACAACGACGGCATCGCACTCGACGGCGCCGGCGCGATCAGCAATGTCATCATCGGAAATTTTATCGGCACGACGGAATCGAGCGGCGCGCCGCTCGGCAACAGCGCGAGCGGCATCGCGCTGCTCAACGACGCGGGAAGCACGGCGGATTTTATCAGCACCGGTCCGAACAAGATCGGGATGCCGGGTTTGGGTAACGTCATCAGCGCCAACAATTTCGGCATTTTTATCGCCGACCCGAACACTTCAAAAAATCGTGTGCAGGGAAATTTGATCGGGACGAATGTCGGCGGCAACACCGATCTCGGAAATATCTCGGACGGGATTTATTTTGTCAACGGAACTTTCGACAACATCATCGGCGGTTCGGGCACAGGCGAAGGAAATCTGATCGCCTTTAACCGCAACGGTATCCGCGCCGATAGCGGCATTAGAAACCAGTTTCGCCGCAACCGTGTTTTCAGCAATGATTTTATGGGCATTGACCTCGCGCCCGTCGGGGTTACACCGAATGACATCGGCGACGGCGATTCCGGACCAAATAATTTGCAGAATTTTCCCGTCATTACTTTTGTTAATGCTCAAACCAGTTCGGTCAATATTCAAGGAACTTTCAACAGTGCGGCAAATCAGACTTTCACACTCGAATTTTTTGGGAACTCAGGTCTCAATGCGGCAGGTTTGGGCGAAGGACGAAATTTTCTCGGCACCACGACAGTCACGACCAACGCGAGCGGAAATGCGACGTTTAATCAAACTTTCGCGGTTAGTTTAAGTACCGTCGGAAATTGGATCACGGCGACGGCAACCGACGCCAACAACAACACCTCGGAATATTCGTTGGCGCGAAGTATTTGCGCCGATTTATCGGTCAGTCCCGGATTGTTTGCTTTTGGCAACGGCGGTCCGGCGAGTTTTACCGTGACAACTTCGACGGGCTGCACCTTCACGGCGCGTAGCAACGTTCCGTGGATGCAGGTCAACAACCAGATTGGCAGTGTTGTTAATTTTACGATATTTCCGAATTCCGCGATTAATCAGAGAAACGGCACGATCGGGGTGTTTTTCAACGTCGGAACTTTTTCAACGTTTCTCAATTTCAACGTCTTTCAACAAGGCGGCGGACGCAAACCGTTCTTTGATTTTGACGGCGATACCAAAACGGATATTAGTATTTTTCGTCCCTCAAACGGCAGTTGGTGGTATTCGAGAAGTTCTAACAATCTGACCGAGGTTTACAGTTTCGGCAATTCGGCTGACAAGATCGTCGCGGCAGACTTTACGGGCGACGGCAGAACCGACATCGCCGTTTGGCGACCTTCAACCGGCGTTTGGTATATTCAGCGGAGCGATGACAACTCATTTTTCTCATTCCCGTTCGGCACTTCGGGCGATGTTCCCGCACCCGCTGATTTTGACGGCGACGGGAAAGCGGACGCGGCAGTTTTTCGACCTTCAACGGCGACCTGGTATATTTTGCGTTCGGGCGACGGCGGCACTTCGATTGTCGGATTTGGCTTAAACGGCGATATTCCCGCCGTCAATGATTACGACGGCGATGGAAAAGCCGATATTGCCGTGTTTCGTCCGTCAAACGGTTCGTGGTGGATTTTGCGTTCGGCAAGCGGCGCGACTTACTCGACTTCATTCGGGCTTGGAACCGACAAACCCGTTCCGGCAGATTACACGGGCGACGGCAAGGCGGACATCGCGGTGTGGCGACCGAGCGACGGCAGATGGTTCGTCCTCAGAAGCGAAGATTTTAGCTATTATGACGCGCCTTTCGGGTCGACCGGCGACATTCCCGTCGCAGGCGATTATGACGGCGACGGGAAAGCGGATTTCGCAGTCTTTCGTCCGTCGAATACAACGTGGTATCTGCAACGCACAACTGCCGGAACGGCGTTTATCACCTTCGGAAACGCGACCGATAAACCTGTTCCGGCGGCGTTTGTTCCGTAATAAAAATAATGTGAAAGAGACGAACATTGAAAGAAAACAAAAGAAAATTAGGATGCTGATTTTCGCTGATTAAGCGGATTGACGCCGATAAAACAATAAAAATCCGCGTGAATCCGCGTCCTGTTTCTTAATTTTCAAACAGTTAATTAAAAAATAATTAACAAATCAAAATTGGAGATAAAACAGATGAAAAAAACATTGCAAATATGTGTGTTAGTTGCTTTGGCACTGATTTTTACCGATGCCAGAGCGCAGGACGTGACGGCGAAAGAGATTACTGACCAAGCGGCGAAAGCCGTGCTTGATCAGGACAATATTGCGACGGCAAACGCGGCGGGCATCAAAGGCACCTTGACCGCTGTGAAGATGTCCGGCGGGCAAAAGGAAGATTTCAAAAAAGGCTTTTATGCGGGAATTTTAGAATTGGAAGTGAAGGGCGATTACGGCAATTTGAAATCGGGCAAATTCAATTTGTTTTTCAAAGACGGCGGGCAAGGTTTGAAACTTTACCTCGAAGAAAAGGGAATGATCAGCGGAGTTTTCGAGGTTACGCAAACAACGCCCGAAAATTATCAGGAAACAAAAACGGGTGATAAACCGATGCTTGATTTCCCCCAACCGCCGGCGGAAGAAAAGCAGTCGCGGAATTTTGCGGCGATCAACCGGGCAGTCTTTTCCTTTTCTTCTTTCGCGCTTCTGAGAAGCTGCAAAATTTACATCAGGATTTATATCAACGGGCATCGGTATTGGATTTGGAGCGGCGCCACGAGAAAATGCGGCACGCCTGCGCGGTAATCCGAAGCATTCGGAAATATTCTTGAAATAACAACGGAGGAGAAAATTGATGATCTACGAAAAAGTAAAAAAACGACGATATTTGTTGGTTTTGATCAGTTTGATGATTTTGTCGGCGAATGCTTCATTTGCCCGGCATTTTTCCGTCAATCTGCAAAGTGCCAACGGCAATTTCGTGACAGCGGAAGACGGCGGCGGCAGAAATATCAATGCCAATCGTGAAAGAGCGGCGGAATGGGAAACGTTTACTTTGCTGGATTTGAACGAAGGCGAACTCATCAGCGGCGATCCGGTCGCCATCAAAACGACCAACGGAAATTTCTTTTCGGCGGTAAATGGCGGCGGCGACAATTTGTTCGCCGACAAAACCGCACTCGTCACGTGGGAAACTTTTATTATCGAACGAAAAAACGCGCGCAATGACAATTTTATCAAAGACGGCGACAAAGTGACGTTCCGAAGTTGGAACAAAAACTATATTTCGGCGATGAACGGCGGCGGACGTGAAGTCAATTCCAAGCCGTCAGTCGTTAGCAATTCCGAGATATTTACCGTCAAGATCGTCGGTATGCCGACGATGTCAAAACTTTCGGGACCATTTACCGCACCGCAAATGATCATTCCGTTTCCGGTCGGCGTTGATGAAAACAATCCGCCGGAAAGCGATGTCCAAAAATGCAAAAACAGTTATCTCGGAATGAACTTTCCGAATTGCTACCGCAATCACGAAGGCACGGATTTTGGTTTGTCGGGCGGTTTTATCGCGATGAATTTCGGCAGTATCGACATTTATACCGTTGCGGGCGGAAAAGTGGTGGCGATTGCCGACGGCAATCCCGACCGTTGTTATTTCAAGTTTCCGCCGCCGCCTGCCAATTCACGCGCCGAAGATTTTGTTTTTTGTCCGAACGATCCGAATAATGCCAAACAGGCAAATTTTGTCGCGGTTTTGCAGGACGATGGCGTGATTGCCTATTATTATCATATGAAACGCGAAAGCGTCGCGGTGAGCGTCGGTGCCCGGGTTGAGTGCGGGCAGTTTATCGGGAAGGTCGGCAGTTCGGGTATTTCTTCCGCGCCGCATTTGCATCTGACTTTGCAAACAATTCCGCTGACGAACACGTTTCCCTCAACCGCCGACCAATTCGATTCGATCGCCGGCAGCCGTTCGGATGCCAGTATCATCAATCCGTATGCGCCGATGCTCTGGGAGAGCTTGATGGGACGCGTTCCGAAGAAAACCTGCGGAAGTTCCAATCCCAAGCCAACAAACCCGACACAAAACCTTGATCCGCCCGGTTCACGCGGTTTGGGGCAATCCGCCAACAATGCGTTAGCGTGTCAACCCGGCTTGGCACTCAAAGACGGCGTGTGCAAACGCGTCGGCGTTCCGCCCGGCGGAAGATGCGGCGACAACGAACTCTGCGGTCCGGCTTTAGGCTGTGATAAAGGCAAATGCGTTTTGCGGCGACCGTAATCTGAAGCGAATTTGAAGAGGCGCACGTTAAATCGGCGCCTCTTTTTTGACTATTTCACAAACCTTGCGTAGCATTTTAGATTACGGATGAATCTTGACGAAAATGCAAAAGGCGCGGTTCAAAGTCTCGGTGACGCGATAAATGCGGCGGTTGAACAATCATTTGCGGTGCGCGCGGCGATCGAAAATTTGCGCGAACTCGGTTTTGAACCGAATCTGACGCTCAAATTGGAGATCGGTTTGCAGGAAATTCTCGAACATTTCGACGGATCGCCCGAAGAAATTGAACTCGACCTGACCGACGAAGACGTGAAAACTCTGCGCCGGATGAAGATTAAATTTTAAAAATGGATAATTAATGGAAAATGGAAAATGGATAATTAAAAGAAATAAAAAAATATTATCCATTTTCCATTTTCCATTTT
>JBBQOA010000179.1:0-8114 GCA_038330465.1 Pyrinomonadales bacterium | reverse complement strand
CGCGTCGAGAATGATCTTCATCTGCAAATGGCGGTGCGCGCGCGACGAATGCGCGTCGAGATGGATCGTCACGGCGCGAAAATTACCCAAAGGATGCTCGATCTCGGCAACGAGCGCGCGCAAATAGCCGAGCCGTTTTTCCTTGCCCCACATCTTATCTTTACCGTTCGGGAGCGCGACCGCCTGCGCGTTTTTGATCGGAAAGCGCGAGAACATCGCGAGCCCGTGGATTGAGCGCGTATTTTCGCCCGCCATTTCCGATTCGACGCCGCTGCCCTTTTGGAGCGCAATGTACACGGGCGCAAACGCGTAATTCAATTTGAGTTCGCGTGCCAGATCCTGCGCGACAAAACGATTTCGGCTCCGCGCCATTCCGTAATCGAGTTCGGTCAAAAGCAAAACGTCCTTGTCTTTTAATCCCTGATGATTTTTGAGCGCACGGGCGATTCCCTCGTAAATATTTCCGCGCTCGATATTCCACGCCAAAGCCGAAACCTTGTCAGAACCGCGAGCAGTAGCGACCGGTTGAAGCTCATCATTTGAAATCTCAGTCAGCGATGTTAAACCATCCGCTACCGCAGATGGTTCTGACAGATTCTCCTGCACGACGGCGTTCAAAATGCGCTCGACCGTCGGTTTGATCTTTTGATATAGGGCGGATTTTTCGGTTTCTTCGATTGATTCAAACTTTAAAAGTTCCTGAAAATATTGATTCAGATCGTGATCTAAAATTGCGGGTGAAGTGTTTTGTGAAATCGGTTCAGAACTCATAAAAGAAGTTAGAATAAATAATCTGCAAGCAAAAAGGCAAAAGCCGAATCGCAAAAACGCTTCAAAACTTTTGCCTTTTACCTTTTTACTTTTGCCTTAAATCAATCGTCGTATCTTTCTTTGGCAGGCGCGACGGCGAGAAAATCCTGCGTGATTCGCTCCGTGTAAAAATCTAAAAGCTCGCTGATCCTGCCCTGTTTTTTTGAATGAAAGATCAATCCGACGTGTTTCGGTTTGTTGACGCGATAGACGATCTCCGCGTCGGCGTAATGCGCGGTATCGGGCTGCTCGTCTTTTGATAAAGCAAGGACGATGCCGGCAAAATCCTTGCGGAGTTTCGGCGGTTTATAGGGATTTTCTTTTGTTGAAGTTTCTAATTTCGCCCATTCGCGCCAGAGACTGAAACCGCTTGCTTGCTCTAAAACATTCGCGATATACGCGCCGCCGACGCGGGCGGCAACTTCGAGTAGAAAAAATTCGCCCGTTTCCGCCGATTGCAGAAATTCGGCGTGCGCGACGCCTTGTTTATATTCGAAACCTGTCAGAAGCTGCTCGTTTAGTTTCTCCAATTCTTTGCGTTCTTTGGATTTATACGGCACGGTAAAGGACGAAAAAACGCCGCCGTGATGCGAGACGCTAAAGGGCGGCGTGCCGTATTCGCTGACGCCCGAAGCGACGACACGACCATCGTGGACGACCGAATCGACGTGGTAAACCTTGCCCGCGATAAAGCGTTCGATCAGAAACTGCGACGGATGATCGCGCCACGTATGACGGTTGTCGAGATCGGTCAAAACCTCCCAAACCTGTTCGACCGTTTCGCATTTGCGGATGCCGAACGCCGAAACTTCGGTGCGCGGTTTGACGATCCACGGCGCGGTCGTGGTCGCCAGATAGTCGTTGATTCCCTTGAGATTGAAAACGCCGACGAATTCCGGACACGGCAAACCGATCTCGCACGCGAGATTCCGCATCCGCAGTTTATCGCGGAAACGCAATGCGTAAGAATTACTGATGCCTTCGATCTGCAAATGTTCGCGCGCGCGCGCCGCCGTCAGCACATCGAATTCATCGAGTCCGACGATGCGATCGATCGGCTGGCTGCCTGCGATGTTCGTAATGACGCGGACATAATCTTCGGGAGCCGCGTGTTTTTCGACGGTTTTGACCTCATTCACGGAAGTCCAAGCCCACGGATAATCGAGCAGATCCTTGCGCGTGACGAGCGTCACGTGCCAACCCGAATTCTGACATTCTTCCAGGAATTCGTTTCCTTTGTGTTCGCTGGCGATGCAAACGATATAATTCTGCATATTAGTTTGGATTCAAGATTTAAGATCCAAGATTTAAGACCGGTTTTGAATTTTTAATCTTGAATCTTGAATCTTGAATTTTCTTTTGTGGTAAAAGAATGGCACAATTTAATTGTAAAAACAACGAAAATTATTTGTTTTGACACTAAAAAAACGAGTGATAACTTGCAAATTCGGGTAGTTTTTTAACGGAGAAAAAGTTATGGGTGATTTAAACCTGATCGATCTGGTTTCAAATTTGATTATTTATATGGTGGTTCTGCTGCTCGCGATTTCCGCTCATGAAGCGGCGCACGCGTGGGTCTCATATAAATACGGCGACGACACGGCATTCAGGCTCGGACGCGTGACGCTTAATCCGATCGCGCACACCGATCCGGTCGGAACGCTGCTGCTGCCGATCATCAGCTTTATTTTCGGCGCGGTCGGCGGTGCGCTCGGCTCGATCCCGCTCATCGGCTGGGGCAAACCGACGCCCGTCAACCCGAACAAATGGACAAAATACAAACAGGCAAACGTGATGGTTTCGATCGCCGGAATTTTGGCGAATCTGCTGATCGCGGTCGTTAGTTTTACGATTTTCAAAATTTTAATTACTTACGGATTTTTTGACAATGAAAGTTTTGTCGAAGGCTTCGGAAAAATCATCATCACGCTTTTCAATTATTTGATATTTTTGAACATTTCGCTGGCGATCTTTAATCTTTTGCCGTTTCCGCCGCTTGACGGAAGCAAGGTTTTATCAACTTTTCTACCGGCGAGCTTTCAGCCGTTTTTCGATCTGATGGAACAATTCGGGTTTATTATCTTGATGGCGTTGATCTATTTCGGTTTGATTCGGTTAATTATGACGCCCGTTTACCAATTTGTTCAATATCTTTTGATTACGCCCTGGTTTTAAAATCAGGATTGTGAGCAATCGCGAACATCTTTGCTTTTGTCCGCATCCCGCTAAGTAGAATTGCGCACTATCGTTCGCTCTACTGATGACTATTTTATGAAAAAACGTATTTTCAGCGGCGCCCAGCCGACCGGTGAATTGCATCTCGGCAACTATCTCGGGGCGCTCAAAAATTGGGTCAATTTGCAAAACGAATACGAGAGTTTCTTTTGCATCGTCAATCTGCACGCGATCACGCTCGCCCAAAATCCACAGGTTTTACGGCAGAAAACGCTTGATCTCGCGCGGATCTATCTCGCTGCGGGCGTTGACCCGCAGATTTCGACCGTTTTTATTCAATCCGACGTTTCCGAACACGCCGAGCTCGCGTGGGTTCTTTCAACGATTGCACGAATGGGCGAATTAGAGCGAATGACGCAGTTCAAAGACAAGGGCAAAGGCAACCGCGAACGCGCCGGCGTCGGGCTTTTTACCTATCCGATCCTGATGGCGGCGGACATTCTGCTCTATCAAACACATCTCGTGCCGGTCGGCAAAGACCAAAAACAGCATCTCGAACTCGCGCGCGATCTGGCGGAAAGATTCAACCGCGATTTCGGCGGCGGCTTGGTCGTTCCCGAACCATTTATTCCGCCCGTCGGCGCGAATATTTTGTCGCTCCAAGACCCGTCGAAAAAGATGTCGAAATCCGATGAAAATGCGGCGGGAGCGATCTTTCTGCTCGACGATGCCGAAACGATCGCGAAGAAATTCAAAAAAGCCGTGACCGATTCGGGCAGCGAAATAAAATTCAACGAAACGCGTCCCGCGATCAATAATCTGCTGACGATCTATCAATTGATGACCGGCAAAACGCCCGCCGAATGCGAAGCGAATTTCGCGGGCAAAGGCTACGGACATTTCAAAACCGAAACTGCCGACGCGGTCATCGAATTCTTAAAACCGTTTCAGGAACGCGTCAAAAATTATACGGACGAAGATTTGAAAAACATTCTCGGGCGCGGCGCGGAAAAAGCCCGCACGATCGCGCGCGAAACCTTAAATGACGTTTACGCGAAAATGGGCATCGTCGGCGCCTAAATGGTTGAAAAGATTAGGGACGCCACTCCCAAGCGATATTTGAGAGCAACTGACATTTTTTACACTTGAAATCAAATATGCCGTGCAGAGATTTTTTCAAATGCCAATCGCCATTGCAATTCGGACATTTTCTTAAAAGCTCGCTTTGATAGCTTTTCGCGCTGCCTTTATACAAATAATAAAAGACTTTTTTATTTGTTACTTTTTCGATTGAGCGGCAAACTTTAAATCCGAATTTTGTTAATTGACTGTCGGGTTTTGATATTTGGTTAGTTGCAAATCTTTCACCGACCGCACATTGCATTTGAAGACTATCGCAGGATTGAAAATCACTCTGCCAACATATAATGTTGTAATATTCATCTGCATAAGTTGCCGGAATTTTATACAACGGCACGACGCCGAAACAATTCGCACATTTTAACGGCGATTCCAGTGACACGTAGGTTGTAAATAAAATAAAACTTTTTATCTCTTCGCAGGCGCATAATGTGGCAGAATCAGGTTCTTTTCCCAAAACAGCTATTTTCGGAACCACGCCTTTTTCCTTGAGTTCTGTTAAATATTTATTGACATACTGATTGTTATATTTTTCGGAAAACGAATCGGCATCCGGCGCATTAACATAAACTTCCAAACCATTTTCAGTGCGGGCAATCGGAAATTGTTCACCGAGTATTTGCCCGTTCATTCGCCAGACTCCCAACAAAACATTTACCGATTCAGTCGTTGATTCAAAATTTCCGTGCTGTTCGTATTCAAAAACAATCTTGACTGTGTGCATATTTTTCCTAAATAATTCTTGATATTTCCCGCAGTTGAAATGTTAAAATAAATTTCACCAAAGATATAGGATCTACAATGCAAGTCGAATTTCATAAAACAGGCGAACGGCGTTATGCGGTTAAAATTTTGCGGAAAGATTTGCCGGATCTGGAAATGAATCCCGCGCCCGGATTCGACGCGCTGATGCCGCACGATCTTCTTCATTTTCTGGTCGAGCAGGAACTCGGATTGCGCCGCGGCATCTTCGGACAGCTCGCGCTCGGCGGAACGGCGGGCGCTTTTCATAATGCGCCGTCGGAAACATCTAATAACCGGACAGATTCCCGACTTCGCCGCCAGACCGCAAGGCGCGGCAAGAAACTGTTAAAGAAAAATTCTGACGATTGCGCTCAATCCGAACGGGCGACCTATATCTGTTTGTCTGATTGGCTCGCGCATTCTTCGGTTGCCAAACACAAGGCGTGCGGCGCGGAAATGAAAATGACCGCCGACAGCATTCTCGGGCAGATGTCTGAAACCGAACGGACGATATTGAATAAAAAACTCGCCGCGATCAGAGCTAAAATGGATGAGTTGAGCGGACGCTGGTCGGCACTTCAAATAAACGAATCGATGCGCCTCGATTGGACACTCTGAGGATGATCCTAGGCGGACTTTTGCCGCCCATTGAAAGTTCGTTTATTGTCGCTTTCAAGACTGTTGCCGTCAATTTCTCCTTGATTACGAAGATTCTCCGCACATTTCGGGCAATAGTCTTTGCGCAGAATGCGAACGAGTAATCCTTTTGCTTTTGCCTTTTTTCTGGCTTGGCGCGCACTGCCCGACTGAATGTCGATCATCTCTCCGCAAACGTCGCAATAAATGGTATATTCCATCATCAGAATTTACTTTACCTCAAGTTGTCATTCTTTTTAATCAGTCAAGACACTTAAGGAAGAGGTTTTTGTTAACTAAATTATTGAAGTAAATCGGACAACAGACCCGCGTAGGCGAGATTGTATTTTGAAATATAAACAAAGCGTTCGACCATTGCCGATTCGGCTGCGCTGCCGCTGATCGGCGCGAAACGAAACTTTGCCGTGTCTTTGCCGAATTTGAGATAAACCTTGATGATGCTGCGCTTTTGCCATTCGCGGTTCGATTCCGTATCGAGCTTGAGCTTTTCGACGTTGACGGTCGAGGTCTCGAAGGTGTGAATGTTGTCATCCGATTCGAAACGGATCGTGTCGTGCGAAATATAGAGCGAACCCGAACAGCGGCGGCTGAAACCGCCCGAATCGTCGTGATAGACGCGAAAAACCGCGCTGCCGCCGTTGCTGATCGATTCGCGCATCAGTTTTTCGGCTTGCGGAAGATCATTGAGACCGTAAAGATTAACGAAACCGAGCATTTGATAGGCTTCGGGACTTTTCGGCTGCAATTTGACGGCAGTTTCCAAATAACGAACGGCGTTTTTAGAATTTTTTTGATCTTTATAGGAAAACATCGCCTGATCGAGCAGATCGGCGTAATTCGGCGGCAACGTTTTAACGGGTTCTACTTTACGATTTCGGGCAAAAGTGCTGTCGCCGCTCGGCGCGATCCGCAAATTATCGGCAATCGCCTTGATCACTTCGGGACGCGCTCCGGCAGCGATCAGAAGCTTGCGGGTTTCGGGCGTTAAACGGAAATCGACGCCGTTGGAATTGATCACGGCGAGAATATCGCGGGTTTGCAATTGTTTTGAACGAAGCGCCTTGATGAGCCGGTCTTTTTTGACGGGTGCGCCTTTGTACTGGGCAAATAAATTAATTCCGCTCGCGAGGATCAAAAGCCAAGCCAAGCCAATTTTTGTAAAACCTTTCATCTTTGTAAAACTCGATTTGTTCATTTTTAATGCTCTTGCGTGGTTTGGATAAATCAAAATTCTAAATTCCGGTGAGAATCTTTTCCGCGCGTCGAAGCCGTTCGGCACGTGTTTCGACCGCTTCTTTTTTCTTCAGTGGCAGTTTTGAAGGCGCGTTTTCAACTTCGGATTGACGAACAATTTTCGGCTGGCGAATGACGGGCGCGGGTTTCTCGGGCAGCGCAATCTCCACTTTTTTCGCGTCAAATGCGGCGGGTACAGCAACGGCGGGTTGTTCGCGAATCTGTTTCGATTTGGCGGGAGGCTCGGGAAGCTGCGTGTTTTCGGTTTTGATGACGGACAATTGATAGATAAACTGCAAAACGCCGACCGCCAAAATTGCCGCGATCACTGCCGCGTTGCGCCAATTAAAGACCCTTTTCGAAAACGAAGATCTGTTGTCCGCTCTTTTAATTTTGATGGCTTTTAATTTTTTAGGCTTGATAACTTTTGAACGCGCGATCAGAAATTCCCTTTCCGCGTCGTTCACGATCTGCGTAAAACTCAATGAATATAACGAAACCGGCTTTTCTCCCGAAACTTTTTCGAGAGACTTTTCCGATAAATTTCCCCTTGTTGCCGCCATAACTCACTCCTTCGTAAAAAAAACTTACAATTTACCGACCTTGTGATGTGTTTGAATTGTATGCTGATTAGCCCGCGTTTTGCTTCAAATGTTTTTGATGGTTAAAACTGTTGTAACTGTTGCCATCGCATCTTAAAATACAAAAAAAAACACTTAATCTTTTTATTTAACTCAACCTCATTAAATGAAGTGATCTTTCAATTTTTTTCTCGGCTCTGAAATCATTATAACAAGTTTTTTTAACAAGATAAACACCCGTATTAAAGTTTTAACAGATTCGTTCGCCGCTTGCGCTTTAGGATTTTGAGAATCAAAAGTGGTAAAATATATTTCACCCGAAATACACAGAATCGCCCAATATCGTCGATTATTGGCAATTTTTTCAATTAAATATAAAGGAGTAAAAACAATGGCACAGCAAGCAAAATCATACGACATCCCGAAATTCAAAGAACAATACGAAAACTTTATCGGCGGCGAATGGGTCGCGCCGCGCGGCGGCGAATATTTTGATAATATTTCGCCGGTTGACGGCAAACCGTTTACGCGGATCGCGCGTTCGACCGAAGCGGATATCGAACTCGCGCTCGACGCGGCGCACAAAGCCGCGCCCGAGTGGAACAATTCTTCGGCGACCACGCGAAGCAATCTTTTGTGGAAGATCGCCGATAAGATCGAGGAAAATCTCGAACTGCTCGCGCGCGCCGAAACGTGGGACAACGGCAAACCGATCCGCGAAACAATGGCAGCCGATCTGCCGCTCGCGATCGACCATTTCCGCTATTTCGCGGG
>JBBQOA010000178.1:0-8120 GCA_038330465.1 Pyrinomonadales bacterium | reverse complement strand
CCGTTTGCCATGCGTTTTAATGCCGGACTTTTTGATCTGATTATCGGCTCTTTTGCCTCGCTGATCCTGCTTGCGCCGTTTATGCTTTCGGGCGGACAATGGCTCAGTGTCGCCGGTTTTCTTGCCTTTATGGTAACTTGTGCGATCGTTATGTTTGTTTATCTGACAACGGCGGTCGGTCTGTTCGGCAAATCTGTCGGGATGAAACTTTTCTCGCTCGAAACGATCGATATCGAAGAAAACGATTACCCGACATTTCATCAAGCGGCAGTCAGTTCAAGCGTTTATCTTGTTTCGCTCGCGCTTGGCGGAATCGGATTTTTGCCCGCGCTCTTTAATTCCGAACGGCGCACCGCGCCCGATCTTCTTTCCGGCACGATTGTTGTCAAAGAATATTAATTTAGTTCGAAAGTTTCCGAGTTCCAAGTTCCAAGTCATTTGTTTTCCGACTTGGAACTTGGAACTTTGAACTTTAAACTGTTTTCAGATGAATGAAAAAACTCTCGAACAAATCCGCGCCGAACTTGCGGCGGTTTTGATCGGTCAAAAGTTCGGCAAGATCTTCACGCTCGCGCGCCTCAATCTCGCGATTGATTTTCGCCTCAATGATTCGCTTTTTTTATTTGTCAGCGTCGATTCGGCAAACCCGCGTATCTATTTGATCAAACGCCGTTTGCGCGACCTTGAAAAGCAATCCGGCAATCCGCCGCCGTTCGTGCAATTTCTCAGAAAACGTCTGGCGAACGGCGTTTTGCAATCGATCGAGAAAATTGCCGGTGAACGGATTTTGCTCTTTTACTTTTTAGTCCAAACCGAACTTGGCGAAACCGAAACATATTCACTCGTCGTTCAATTGACGGGTCGCTCGGCAAATCTGTTTCTCTGTGATAAAAACCACTTTATTCTCGATAAAATGCGCGAGACTTTCGGCGCGGGACAAGAGATCGGCGGGACATATTCGGCGCCCGTTCGTGAAACGCCAAAGAAAAGCCGGCGCGACGAGGAAAGTTTTCCGAGCGGTGAATTTGATACTTTATCGGAAGCCTTGGACAATTTTTATCTTGAAAAAGAAGCGGAAAAACTGTTTCAAAATCGTGCCAAAACTGCCGCCGGTAAATTAAATAAGGAAATCTCGAAACGTGAAAAGCTCGTCACCAAACTAAATCAAGACCTTGCCGGACACGGCGCCGCCGAAAAATGGAAACGCTTCGGCGATTTGATCTTGGCGAATCTTGCCGATGCCGTGAGGATCGGCGAAAAGGTTTTGGTCGTTGATTATTTCGACGAAAACATTCCGACCATCGAGATCGAAATTGACGAAAACGAAACACTCCCGCAGGCGGCGGAAAAGTTTTTCCGGCGTTACACAAAAGCGCGCAACGCCAAGGAAGAAATTTCCAAGCGGCTGGCGGTTTTAGAATCTGAAATTTCCAATCTTAAACAAAAACGCCAAATCAAAAACGAAGCCATCGACGCTCACGACGATGATTATCTGACCGAGATCTTAGGCGTCAAGATCGAAAAACTTCCGGTTAAATTGCGTGACCGAAAAACCGAAAATTTTTCGGGCGCGCGCCGCTTTGTGTCGAGCGAAGACTTTGAAATTCTCGTCGGGAAAGCCTCGAAAGACAACGATTTTTTAACATTTCGGGTCGCAAAATCCAATGATCTGTGGCTTCACGCCGCCGATTATCCGGGTTCGCACGTCATCATTAAAAATCCGAATCGCCGCGAAATGCCGCCGAAAACGCTGCTCGAAGCCGCGCAGCTCGCCGCGTTTTACAGTCACGCCCGCGAGCAGCCGAAGGTCGCCGTTCACTATACGCCGAAAAAATTCGTCAACAAACCGAAGGGCGCGGCGTTCGGTTTGGTTAGTTTGTCGAGTTTTAAAACGATTTTGGTCGAACCGAAAATAGGGGAGAAAATGGAGTTGATCAATAAAAATCGGGACGGCTGAAAAATATCGCAATCGTCCCGATCAAACTTATTCGTTGACGATCTTTTCAACGGTTTCTTTCATTTTCGCGACCGTTTTCTGACCGCCGCCCGTGAAGACGCCGGTTAATTGTCCTTCGCGATTAATCAGCAAACTTTGCGGAACGCCTTCCAAACGGCTGAGTTTCACGAATTGGTTCATCAATTCGCGGTCAGCGTAGCCGAGCGAATAATTTAATTTTTGTTTGGCGGAAAAAACATCAATGTTCTCTTTCGATTCAACTCCGCCATCTTCGTCACCGATATTTAAACCGATCACCTCAAAGCCTTTATCCTTAAAATTTTCCTGCATTTTGATAAGTTCGGGCATTTCGGCAATACAGGGTCCGCACCAAATTCCCCATAAATTCACCAACACGACTTTGCCTTTTTTGTCCTGCAGTTTAAAGCTCGTGCCGTCAAGGCTTTTGATATCGGTCTGCATAATTGCCGACGGCGCGGGCGGATAATTTATCTTTTTCTTGTCCGGCGACGTATCGTTCGTCGTGTTTGCCGTTGTCGAACTATCGTTGCCGGGAGCGGTTTCGGTCTTTGTGCAAGAGGTCAGCGCCGAAAAGGCAAAACTTAAAACAATAAATAAAACTATGTTTGTAAAAATAACTTTCATAAAAAATTCCGTGTCAGCAGCTGTTGCGCAAGCAATCGCGTCAATTTTCGATCTGATATCTGACGCCTGACTTGACTGATCTATTATCTAATTTTACGGGCAATTTATTCCCGCTAACCAATATCCTGCATTCTGAGAACGATCAGTGCGCCAACAACCAATATAAAAAACATTAGCATTAAAACAAGCTGATTTAAAACCGGGTCCATCCACGGATGCATAAAATCGACATAGCCGCTCAGATCTTTCGGAACATCTTTTGCCGGATCGATCTTCGGAACATCTTTGAGTTCGGGCGGTTTCGGTTTCTCGGGTTTGCTCGACAATTGTCCGGTTTGATATTTGCCCATATCATCCTGATAATCGTCCATCTTATCCTTATATTTGTCCATATCTTTTTTCGCATCTTCGCGATAATCGGCGATGTCTTTTTCGGCTTTTTTGATAATTTGTTTGTTATCGTATTCGACCTGTTTATAAAGCCCGCACGGATTTTTCGAACAATCTTTATTGGTGTCGTCCTTGTCGCCGTCCTCGCGCAAAACCTTCAATTCCGAAAACTGTTTCATCGTGTCGAACGCCCAGGTTGCGGGCATCACCAAACCGACAACTTTGTTGAGTCCCGAAGGCACGCCGACGAGACCCGAAAAAAGAATCTGCGGAATCAAGATCAGCGGCACCAGACTCGTCGCCATTTCCGACGTTTTGACGAGCGCCGAAATCAGCAATCCGAGCGCGATCCCGACGCCTGCCGTGAGTAGCATTGCCCAGAATTGCGGAATCCCAAAAAGCTCGCCCGGCATCGGCATAATGCCGGTGAAATCAAGAAATTTAAGCGGCACGAACAGGAACAGACACTGCAGCCCGACGATAAATCCAAGCACGAACAGTTTGCTCATCACATACGGCAATAATCCGAGATTGACCATTCGCTCGCGATTATAAACCGGGCGTTCACGAATAATTTCACGCGCTGAAACGCTGGTGCCGAACCAAACCGCAACGAGCGACAGCACGAAATAAGCAAAATCGCGCGGTTGATCGTCGCCCATCACGAGAAAGGTCATAATGGCGATCAGCGGCGATTGGACAAAAAGGATAAAGAGATTCAGTTTATCACGAAAGAGAACTTCCCAATAACGGCGCGAGAGCGTCAAAAATTGACGGATCGAACCGAAAAGTCCGAGCCGTCGTTTTTTCTGAACACCGGCAGATTGCAGTGTGCCGAGTTCTTTTAACGGTTCATAGACGTTTTTGCGGTATTGCGGAGTTTGGATGTATTTTTGTTTCCATTCTTCGGCAACTTGTTCGGTGACCTGATTTCGGTTGCCGCCGTTTTTTAATTTTTGTTCGATCGGATCTTCGAGTTTGTCGTAAAGTTCTTTAAAACTCGACGCGCCGAGATGCGCCAGGGCTTCGTCCGGTTTACCGTAAAATGCGAGTTTGCCGCGCATCAAAATGACGATCTTGTCAAACAACTTGACGTTTTCCATCGCGTGCGTCGTCAAAATAACGGTTCTGCCCGATTCGGCGATCTGCCGGAACAAGACCATAATTTTTTCTTCGGTCGCCGGATCGAGTCCCGAAGTCGGTTCGTCCAAAAAGATGACCGAGGGCTTTGTGACCAGTTCGACGGCGATCGAAACGCGTTTGCGCTGTCCGCCCGATAATTGATTGATCGGCACATCGCGCCGTTCGGCGAGTCCGGTGACATCCATCACTTCGTCAATGATCTGATTGATCTCCGCTTTGGAAACATCGCCTGAGAGCCGCAATTTAGCAACGTAATAAAGCGTTCGGTAAACCGTTAATTCACGGTGAATGATGTCGTCCTGCGGAACATACCCGATCGATTGTTTGAGCGAATCGAGATGCTGATAAAGATCGAGATTGTTGATCAACACGCTGCCGCCCGAAGCCGGACGCATTCCGTTGAGCGCGTCCATAAACGTCGATTTTCCGGCGCCCGAAGGTCCGAGCAGCCCGACAAATTCGTTCGGCATGATCGACAACGAAACACTATCGAGCAATTTAAGCATTCCGCCACCCGAACGGTTTTTAACTTCCTTGGTAATATTGACCGAATCGATCCGCGTTTTCGAGCGCGTATCGAAAATCCCGATATTTCCGGCGGTGTCGATCTGCAGCATAAACGAACCGATCTGCACCGCGTCGCCGGGAAAAATTCCCTGCCGCGAAACGCGCGAACCGTTGACGTAAACGCCGTTCGTCGAATTGAAATCTTCGATCGCGATGCCCGAATTGCTTTTGACGAGCCGCGCGTGGCGGTTGGAGATCTGCAAACCGTCAAGCACGATGTCGTTGTTTTCGGCGCGTCCGATGATCAGTTCCGGCTTGCTGCCGAAGGTCAAAGACATCAAAAGCTGCGGCTGTGAAGAAGAATCGAGCGAAACTTTCTGCGAAATATTGCCGATATTCGCGACCATCGTTTTCGAGCCGATATTATCCATCTCATGCACCGGCGCGAGCTGGCTGGCGGCAACGGCGCGTTGTCCGGCGAGACTTGCGCCTTTCGGAGCGATCCGCGAAGGCAAATTAAAACGCATCACGGGACCGCCGACGCCGAGTTGGATCTGGTCGTTGTGGTAGATCGGCGTTTGCGTCGAAATGCGTTGTTCGTTGACCAATGTGCCGTTAAAACTGTTGTTGTCCGTCAAAAGATAATTGCCGTTGTTATTTGTGATTTGCGCGTGTTTGCGCGAAACCATGATCGCCGTCGATTCAAAAACAATATCGCAAACCGGATCGCGTCCGAGCCAGATCGTCGGCGTCGTGATCTTAAAAGGCTGCAAATGAATGCTTGAACCGACAAAATCAAGCTGCGCGGGAACTGTCGAACTTTGAACGGGCGGCGGAGTTTGCGGCGTTTGCCGGACGTTTGGCGCGGGCGGCGGCGGTTGTTGAAACTGCGTCGGCTGAACGGCTTGCGGTTGTTGCGGCTGATGCTGCGGCGAAATCTGTTCGACTTCAAACCAAACGACGCGGAAACTCGGTCCTTGCGTACCGAATTGGAGAACGCTTCCGACCGAAACGGCGACTGCGCCGCCGATTCTTTGTCCGTTCAGATAAGTTCCGTAGCTCGAATTCAAATCATGCAGAAACCATTTGCCGCCTTCAAAGCGCAATTCCGCGTGTTTGCGCGAAACCATCGGATATTTGGCGTTATCAAAGGTGATTTGACAATCGAGCGGATCACGTCCGATCTTTACAATCGGTTGACTAAAAGACTTTTCGGACAATTGACTGCCATTTTGCTCTTCGGATAAAACAATTTTCATTGGAATTTAGTTTTTCAGATTAAAGTATTGTTAGAAATTGCCTTAATTCTAGCTTAAAGCGCGCAAAACAAAAAGCGTAAGGTTTACATTTCCTTACGCTTTCCGTTAAAAATTACAATCAGTTCTAAAATTGCTCGGGTTCAAATGTTTTCAGAACGTTCGCCAGCTCGCCCTGCCGTCCGACATCATCGACATTTTTCACCGCATCGGAGAGCGAGGTCGCAAGCATCGTGATGACAAAACCGTTTTGCACTCCGGCACGCTGCACCGGAATCCACAAGCGTCTTCCCCAACCCGTGATCTTTTCGCCTTTGTCAGTTTCCGCCACGCCTTGAAACTTGACTTCATAAACCTTCCAGCGACCGTCCTGAATAATGGATTCGCCTTCGGAAATGACCTGATAGCTGTCGCCAAAAATCTTTTTCAGATCCTGGTTCGATTTTTCGACGATCTTCGGAAAGGTCGGTCGGTCCAAGGTCATCGTCCCGCGGCTTTCATATCGCGTGACAAGCATTTGCTCGATCGGAAAATTGTTCGACGCGCGTTTGGAAATATCCAAAAAATCAGTCTTCGATTCGTTTTTTGTCCAATCCAGCGGATAGAATATTTCGAAACCGAGAAAGCTTTTCGCGAGATCGCCCTTCAAATTCTCGCGGCTGTTCTGAAAACGCTGGGTATTCGGCGGCGTTTTCTGCAAACGCGGTTCGGGTGCAATGTCGGGTTCGCCCGAGGTCAGCGAATTATCCTGCGGAACTTCCGCTTCCGGCGGCGCGGTGTTGACGGTCGGGTTTGGCTGATTTTGATTGATTTCAGACAGATTCGAACGATCGATAAAAATCCGCGACGCGCCCCAAACTGCCAGTAAAAGCAGAACAACTCCGAGAATTGCCAGCAAACCGCTCATCGCAATCCCCGTTTTAGGCAATTCGGGCGAGCGTTTTTCCCAGGCTAAAGATTCCGCTGACTTGCTCTCGCCGCTGTCCGTATTTTCGTCGGCAACTTCCTCTTTCGGCGTAATGTGAATATCTGCCGCGACCAATGAATCGCCCGCAAAAGTCGGCGTTTGATTGATCGCCGGAACAACGACAAATTCTTTCTTTTCAACGATTTCTTTCGTTTCTGTTTCAAGAACTTCGGCTTTTTCGGCTGACAAAACTGTTTCATTTTCGGCTGACCAAGGCGCAACCGTCGTCAGCGCGTTAAAAAATGCGTCGCCGAAATCACGCGCCTTCGGATAGCGTTTCGACGGATTAAATGCCAGTGCTTTTTCTAAGATCTTGTCGGTCAGCGGCTGCAGATCAAGCCGCAGATTCGTCGGCGGCAGCGTTAAGCCCGCTTTTTGCGCCTTCAGCAATTTGCTTTCCGAATCGGTATTGAACGGCAAACGCAGCGTCAGCATTTGATAGGCGATCACTGCCAAAGCATAAATATCGCTGGCAAAGGTCGAAATGCCGCCGTCAATTTCCTCGGGCGCTTTGTATGCTAAATTGGTCGTTGTAACATCGCCGTGCGAGACGCCGAAATTCATTAATTTGACCTGTTCGATGCCGGCATCTGAAACCGTCAGCACAATGTTTTCCGGTTTCAGATTGCGGTGCAGAATGCCGTTTTGATGCGCTTCGCTCAATGCATAAGAAGTTTGGCGAACGATGCGCGCCGTTCGCAGAGAATTAAATTGCCCGCCATGTCGAAGCATTTCGGCAAGCGTTTGACCTTCGACAAATTCGCTGACGATAAATTCATTGCCTTCCGGCAATTCGCCCGAATCAAAAACTCCGGCAATATTCGGATGATTGAGGTGCGAAAGCGAAACTCTTTCTTCGGCAAAGATTTTTTCTTCAAAATCGTCGCCGCCGAAATCGGCATCCATAAAAACCCGGACGATAACCTTTTTGCCCGCGACGATTTTGTCTTCCGCCCGATAGATCAAACTGTCTTCATCGTCCGCTTCGAGCCTTTCGATGATCTGATAACGACCTTTCACGGTTTGCCCGAGAAGCGCTTCGGTATTTTCCCGGCTGAGCGCGCTTCTGCCCGAAGGATTGGCTCGGCGATCACCAACCAACGCCGTTCCCGATGGAATTTCGCTTAGTTTGACAATGCGCGGCAGCGGCTTTTGCGGTTCGTATTTCATTTCCGCCGGTTGATTTTCGACTTCAAGTTCGAGAATTTGTTGTTCTTCTTCTTCGGCTTTCGGCAACGGCTCCAGTTCAAGGATC
>JBBQOA010000177.1:0-8154 GCA_038330465.1 Pyrinomonadales bacterium | reverse complement strand
CTCGGGGTTTTTGTTGTTCTCTCAGCAGATTTTTTAATGGGAGAGAGATCGGTTTCTTAAAATTAACTTCGATATAGATCAGCAAGATAATCTCGGCGTCCGTTTAGATTTTGATCGTGATTCGGTCGCGTGCCGAACCGACCGGATCTTTGCCGCATTCATACGGCATTAATTTGGTCGCGGTCCGCTTTCTTGGTCCGATAAGTTGTGTGACAAGCAGTTGACTGGCGGCAAAACCCATCGCAACCAGAAACATGATGCCAATCGGCGCGTAATCCATTATGCTGAAATTGTTCATCGAATATCTATAATTGTCCTTGTTTTAAAACTGTCAAAATACCGAGAAAAAAACGCTAGTCGAATTTGAGAATTATTGCACAAATTAAATCGTAAGTTAAGCCACAAAGAGAGTCAAGAGTCGAGAGTCGAGAGTTTTTGGTCAAAATTGGATCTTGCAACTCATCTCGCGCGGCTCGCGACTAATTTTTATTGACCGATAACAATCGCCTGTGATAATTTCATTAATGGACACTTTGTGTCTGAAACTACAGCCTTTTCTCGCCGACTTTACTAAAAATTGTGATAACCGGATTTAATACAGATATCGAACACGACGGCGTAATATATCACGTCCAAACCGAAGACAAAGGTGTGGAGACACCATTAATATTGTCTTTGGTCTATAATCGCGGGACGATTTTGGCGAGCAAACGAACGCCTTATGAAGATCTGCTGCAAACGGGCTTTGATGAAAAAGCTCTCTCCGAACGCTTGCAAAAACAACATAAACTGATCTGCGCGGCGGTTCGCACCGGACGCATTGAAGAATTAAAAAATATGACCGCCAAAGATGCGGCATTAAAAAAAGAAGCAAAATCAAAGATCAACGCTCTGCCGCCGCTTCCGCAATCCGCTTACGCCGAGAAAAAAGCCGAAGTCAAAAATTTTCAACAGCCGCAATTTCAGACGAACGATCCAAATTTTGCGGGTGCGTCCGTCACGCAGGAATTAAAATCGTCGGCGCAAACTGCTGGCAATGAAAATTTTGCGCCTGCCATTCCGCAGCCGAAAGAACCTTTTATGCCGGCAATCCCGCAACCTCAGGAAGAATTGATCTGGGATCTGCCGCTTGAAATTATCGAAGAAGATCTATTCGTTGATGATGGCGATGTGATCGAAGCCGAAACGATCTTGTCTGCTGACGCGGTCGAAATTATTTCCGAAACGGGGAATTCGATAAAACCCAAGATCAAAGATCTTGAAATCGAGTTTCTGAATGAAACCGTATTTAAAGCCGGTGAAAGAAAAACTCTGCAAATACGAGTATTTCGCGGCACTTCGGCGAATTTTATCAGCGACGCGCAGGTGATGGTCAAAGTCCTCGGCTCAAGCTTTCGTCCGCTTATTTTTCATGCCCGGACGACTGAAGCCGGCGTTGCGGTCGTCCATCTGCAATTGCCGCAGTTTCGTTCGGGACGCGGGGCGATTCTGGTCCGCGCGATCAGCGGCGGCGAAGAAGCCGAACTTCGCCAGATTATCCGCCAAAGCTAAGTCGATCTTGGATTTTAGATTTCGGATTTCGAATTGATTTGCTAAAATCATTTCGTGAAAGTTTTTATCAACGGCGAAACAAAAGAAATCACCGAACAATTCAATCTGCGCGAACTTCTCAAGGAATTATCTTTGCCTGTCGAACGCATCGCGATCGAACTCAATAAAGAGGTCGTCCGCAAAAAAGATTGGGAAAATATCTTAATCAAAGACGCCGACCGCGTCGAGATCGTCCATTTTGTCGGCGGCGGATAATTCGACCTTTGATCGAAATTACAGATTACAAATTTCAAATTACAGAAATTTCGGGCTTCCGATAACAAATAAAATTACAAATTCTGAAACGCGGATCAAATTAGAAAATTTGATCCGCGTTTCTTTTGTGTCTGTTTGTAATGTAAATTTGTAATTTGTAATCTGTAATTTGGAATTATTTTATGTCAGACATTTTTACATTAGCCGGAAAAACTTTTCATTCGCGTTTAATTATCGGGACGGGAAAATATCGCACCTTTCAAGAAATGCAGGCGGCGCATCTTGCTTCTGCCGCCGAAATGGTGACGGTCGCCGTCAATCGCGTTCCTTTGGACCGGGCGACCGAATCTTTTCTCGATTATTTAGCGCCTGATATGCAGATTCTGCCGAACACGGCGGGCTGTTACGATGCCGAACACGCGATCCGCACCGCGCGTCTGGCGCGTGAGGCGCTCGAAACCGACTGGATCAAACTCGAAGTGATCGGCGATCCCGTAACGCTTCTGCCCGATAACGAACAGACGCTCGAAGCCGCCCGCGTTCTGGTCAAAGAAGGCTTTATCGTGCTGCCGTATTTTACGGACGATCTGATCATGGCGAAAAAATTATTGGACGCGGGCTGCGCGGCGGTGATGCCGCTCGCCGCGCCGATCGGTTCGGGAATGGGCGTTCAGAATCCGTCGAATTTAAGAATAATGCGCGAACAATTGCCCGATGCGACGATCATTGTTGACGCGGGCGTCGGCGTTCCGTCGGACGCTGCCGTCGCGATGGAGCTCGGCGCGGACGCGATTTTGATGAACACGGCGATCGCCGAAGCAAAAGACGCCGCCCAGATGGCAACCGCGATGCGCTTTGCCGTGCAGGCGGGACGCCTCGGGTATCTTTCGGGCAGAATGCCGCGCCGTCTTTACGCCTCGGCTTCAAGCCCGCTCGATGGCGCGATCAAATAAACCGTTCGCGCAAAACTTTCGGATGCTCGTGTGCGCAAGTAAACCGCGAGTGCAATACTTTCGGGTACGAGTGTGAAACTTTCAGGTCCAAGTGTGCGCGTGTCAGGCGCGAGTGTGCAGAAGTCAACTGCTCATGTGTAAATTTCAGTCGCTCGTGTGCAAGTGTCAGTCGCGGGTGTGTAAATAAACGTGTTTTGATATGACAAATTGATAACCGACAGGAATGAATTGAAGGGAACTTGTTATTTTGAGTTTGTATGTATAGGTAAGGAGTGTGTAAAAATAACTTGTAAAGATCGTTTAGAGGCGTCTCTGTGACCACCGGAAAATGCGGTCACAGACCGCTTCTTAACTCTGATAATTTTTTTTCAGGTTCCTAAGTGGGTTCAGTAGTTCCAAATTTCGGATGTCGGATTTAAATCAGTCCGGCGAGCCGCCAGCGAGCAGGTTTCATCACTTAAAATTTGAATGAAATTAAAAGCGTTTGCTTGCCGCTCACAAGACTGATTTGTCCGGTTTGGTTAATTTCCGATTTGTGCAAGTGGCTTAAAATTCAATTAAAACCCATAAGAAGATTTCAGTTTCGGGGCTTTAATTTTTACACCAATGATTCATTTAAAAATCACGATTGTTCTTATCTTTATCGCCGTCACGATTGCCTGTGATCAGGCACCGCCGCCGCGCGCTCAATATGTCATCGCCGACAGCAAGGCTTACGAAGCCTCGATCTTTCGCCAAAATTGCGCGATCTGTCACGGGCAGGAAGCCAACGGCAAAGAGATCAGCGGCGTCCTGATTCCGAGTCTGCGCTACGGCGAGGCGGCAAAAAAGAGCGAACAGGAAATCTATCTGCAAATCAAAGAAGGCAAGCTCCCGATGCCCGCCTTCAAAAATCAACTGACCGAAGACGAGATCCAAAAAATGGTCAAATTTGTCCGCCACGATTTGCAGGGCAAAGATTAAAATTATGGGCTGCGACATTCATTCGATAATTGAGTTTAAAGATGAATTCGGAAGGATCAATGTCTTTAGCGATGGGCAATTAAATCTTCCACGTGATTATCGACTTTTTACGTTTTTGGCATTGGGCGAAGGCGGCTTGACCGATGAACTTTTGTTCCCGCCGCGCGGTCTGCCGCCGGATTATTCACAAACTGTTCGCGAAGAATTCTTTGACAGCGCCGATGAGGTGATTGCCGTATTCTATGGCGATGAACAAGAATTTAACGCGGACGAGCTGGAAGATTGGGCAAAAAAGGGAATATCTTGCCAACGGTTTATTACCATGTTTGGATTATCATTCACCGAGTTGGCTCAACTTCGCGGAATTACTGAAATTGTTAGAGCATTACAATTTAAAAATAGAGAATCGGTCGCCCGTTTGGCAGGCAGTTCTGGCGGCGCTGGAAAAATTATCCGATGGTTACAGCGCGGAAAATGTGCGGCTGGTTTTTTGGTTTGACGGGGTTGATTGAAATGAAATTTGTCTTGTAACTAAGTCAGTAGCGTTAGCCTGAGCAACTGCGCCCCTTGTTTGATGACAGACTACCTGACCTTACGAGCAAAATCCGCCAAAAAAATTGTAATTTCAAATTCCGATAGTATAAACTTTTCAACACAAACGGAATGACAAATAAATGATCAAAGTTGAACATCTGGTAAAAAAATTCGGTGATTTTGTCGCGGTCGATGACGTTTCGTTCGAGGTTGAGGCGGGCGAGATCTTTGCATTTCTCGGACCGAACGGCGCCGGGAAAACGACGACCATCAAGATGCTGACGACGCTTTTGAAACCGACCGGCGGACGCATCACGCTCGACGGACTTGACCCGACCGCGACGCCGAACGAAGCCCGCCGCCGCTTTGGCATCGTCTTTCAAGACCCGAGCCTCGACGATCAACTGACGGCATACGAAAATATGGAGCTTCACGGCGTGCTCTACAGCGTGCCGCGCAAGGAGCGCCACGAACGCACCGAAACGCTTTTGAAATTGTTCGAACTCTGGGAGCGGCGCGATGCCTATGTCAAGGAATTTTCGGGCGGCATGAAACGCCGACTTGAAATCGCGCGCGGTTTTCTGCACACGCCGAAAATTCTCTTTCTCGACGAGCCGACTTTGGGGCTCGACCCGCAAAGCCGCAATCAGCTCTGGACGCACGTTAAAAACTTAAATAAAGATGAGGGAGTGACGGTTTTTCTGACGACGCATTATATGGACGAAGCCGACCGCGTTGCCAACCGTATCGCGATCATCGATCACGGCAAGATCATCGCGCTCGGCACTTCCGGCGAGTTAAGGGCGCAAACCGCGACCGCTTCGCTCGAAGATGCCTTTTTAGCGCTGACCGGCTCAACGATCCGCGACGAAAAAGCGGATTCCGCCGCGCAGATGCGGGTCATCGCCAATATGTGGAGGAAGCGCTGAAATGAACGCGATCTATATTCTCTGGCTTCGCGAACTGAAACGCTATACGCGTTCAAAAGCGCAGGTCGCCGCCTCGCTCGGGCAGCCGCTTCTTTATTTGCTGGTGCTCGGTTTCGGACTCGGTCCGGTCTTTCAAAAAGCGGGTAACGGCAGTTATCTGCAATTTGTCGCGCCGGGCGTCGTCGGGATGACCGTCCTTTTTTCGTCCGTTTTTTCGGGCATCGGTTTGCTCTGGGATCGGCAATTCGGATTCTTGAAAGAAACGCTCGTCGCGCCCGTGCCGCGCATCACGGTGATGATCGGCAAAACTCTCGGCGGCGCGAGCGTCGCCGTCATTCAGGGAACGCTGGTGCTGATCGTCTGCCTGATCGCCGGTTTTCGCCCCGTGAGTTTATGGCATTTGCCGCTCGCCTTTTTGTTTATGCTGCTGACGGCGATTGTCTTTAGCGGGCTCGGGATGGCGATCGGTTCGGCGCTCAAGGATATGCAGGGCTTTCAGCTGATCATGAATTTTCTCGTGATGCCGATCTTTTTTCTCTCGGGCGCACTTTTTCCGCTGAGCGGTTTGCCGAAAGTGCTTGAGGTCGTCACCCGCATCGACCCGCTGACCTACGGCATCGACGGTCTGCGCGGCGCACTGATCGGCACCAGTCAATTCGACGCGCTGCTGAACGTCTCCGTTCTTGGCGGCGTCGCCGTTTTGTTTCTCGTCCTCGGCGGATATATGTTCTCAAAAATTCAATTGTAAAAGTATTCTTTGCGTCTTTACGGCTTTGCCGGAAACAACCAGTTTTCTATGAATGATTTCAATAAAAATTGAAATTAGTTTCTCGCAAAGACGCAAAGACGCAGAGAAAGAGGTAAAATTCATCATAACTTATGAAAATATTAATCAGCGGCGCCAGCGGACTTGTCGGCACGCATTTAGTCCCGACTTTGAAGGCGAAAGGGCACGAGATTCACAAACTCGTCCGTAAAACTCCGCGCGGTGCGGACGAGATTCAATGGGACGCGCAAAAAGGTTTTAGCGAAGACAAACGGGCAAAACTCGAAGGTTTTGACGCGGTCGTTCATTTGGCGGGCGATAATGTCGCCTCGGAAAATTGGTCGGCGGAAAAGAAACGCCGCATCCGGGAAAGCCGCGCGGTCGGCACGCGCGTTCTGGTTGACGCGCTCAAAGGCTGCGAAAACAAGCCGAAAATATTTGTCTCGGCGTCGGCGAGCGGTTTTTACGGCGACCGCAAAGACGAGATTTTGACCGAAGAAAGCGCGAAGGGCAAAGGGTTTTTACCCGACGTTTGCGATGAATGGGAAACGGAAGCGCAAAAAGCGGCGGATTTCGGCGCGCGCGTCGTTAATCTGCGGATCGGCGTCATTTTATCAAAAGACGGCGGCGCGCTCGACAAAATGCTGACGCCGTTTAAGTTCGGCGTCGGCGGCGTCGTCGGTTCGGGCAAACAATGGATGCCGTGGATCGCGCTCGACGATCTGGTTCGCGTCATTCATTTCGCGCTCGAAAACGAAGATTTGAAAGGCGCGGTCAACACCGTTTCGCCGAACGCTGTGACGAACGAAGAATTTACAAAAACATTGGGAAAAGTTCTTCATCGCCCGACGATTCTGCCGATTCCCGAATTTGCGATCAAGCTTTTGTTTGGCGAAATGGGCGAAACGCTGCTTTTGCAAGGTCAGCGAATGGAGCCGAAACGCCTCGAAGAAACAGGATTTGAATTTCAATATTCGAATCTCGAAGACGCGCTGACACAGGCGATCAGCTAAGCAGAAGTTTTATAACGAACAATAATCGTTCCGTTTCTGTGTTTTTAAGAGAGTCTCTCGTGCAATGAAAATTTGGTTATCGAAAAACTCCGAAGTGCCTGTCCGTGAACAGATCGTGACGCAAATCAAGCTCGGGATTGTGAGCGGCGATCTCGCGGTCGGCGAAAGATTGCCGAGCACGCGGGCGCTCGCCCAGCGCTTCAAGATCCACGCTAACACGGTTTCCGGTGCGTATCAGTTGCTTGCCGAACAGGACTGGCTCGAATTCAAAAAGGGCAGCGGTTTCTATGTCCGCGAAGCCGCCGCCGAAAACCTCGCCAATACGCTCGACAAACTCATCGCACAATTTGTTCAAACAGCGCAGACGAGCGGCTTTTCGACTGCCGAAATAAAAGATCGTCTGTCGCGTTTTTTCGACACGCAGCACTCAAATAAGCTTTTTGTCATCGAAAATGATGCGGCATTGCGCGAGATTCTGATCGAAGAAATTCGCGCCGCGACGCACCTCGAAGTGATCGGTGCCGGAGTCGCGGAATTTGAACAAAACCTTTCAAAACAAGGCGCGAATTTTGCCGCGATGTTTGACGAAAAGTCAAAGATCGGCGCGATTTTGCCCGCCGGTAAGCAGTGTGTTTTTCTCAAAGCGCGTTCCGTTGCCGATTCGATGAAGGGCGAAACGCGTCCGACTGAAAACGATCTGATCGCCGTCGTTTCCGGGTGGGAAAGATTTTTGACGCTTTCGAAAACAATGCTCGTTGCCGCCCGCATCGAACCCGAAAGCCTGATTCTTCGTTTGACCGGCGAAGAAAATTGGGACAAAGGTTTGCACGCGGCTTCGATCGTCATCTGCGATTCATTGACCGCGAAAAATCTCGCGGGTCTTGCAAATCTCCGCACTTTTCGGCTGATCGCCGACGAATCATTAAACGAACTCGCCAAACTCATTTAGAAACGTGTAAAAAATAATTCGTCGGCGATAGTTTAGAGGCGTGTCGGTGACCGCCGGACAATGCACAGACCGCTTCTTAACTTTTATAATTTTTTTTCATTTTCCTTAAGACACAGATAGGAAGCAAGGAAAAGCTGATGCGGGCGGGTTTTTACTCTTAAAAAATCATAACACCTTCCGAAACTCTGCCAGTCTCCGCGTTCTCTTTTCACATAAATCAGTCACAAACCGTCCGCTAATC
>JBBQOA010000176.1:0-8162 GCA_038330465.1 Pyrinomonadales bacterium | reverse complement strand
AGCCTTGTTCCGTCCGGCGAAAAAACGGGCGTGATCGTTGCCGCTTTATCGGAGAACGTGATTTGTGCAAGATTCGAACCGTCGGGATTTATCGTCCAAATTTGATATTGTCCGCTGCGGTCGGTGTGAAAAGCGATTTTTTTGCCGTCGGGCGACCAGCGCGGAATGCGGTCGCGGAATTTGTCGTCGGTCAGATTGCGCCAGTTTTTACCTTTTTTATCAAAAACCACGAGATCTTCCTGCGTCCGCGTCGGGTTGCGGGCGACAAACAGCTCGCCGTCGGGCGATAACATCGGGTTGCCGAGCTCGCGGTCGCCGCGTGTGATAAAAGCGGCTTCCGTCCCCGCTTTGAGGGATTTCGGATCGAATGAAATTGCCTGCACATTCGATTGACTTTCATAGCGAACGTAAGCGATGGTTTTTCCGTCGCGTGAGATCGTGATATGCCGCAGATATTTCGAAGGCGTCGTGATCGATTCCGGTTCGCCGATCTGTTTGCCGGTTTTTTCGTCAATGCCCACGCGCCAGAGATTCATACTGCCGCCGCGATCCGATGAAAAATAGAGGAATTTTCCGTCGGGCGACCAAACCGGATTCCAGTCCGAAGCCTCGCTGTCGGCAATCACGACCGGATTGCCGCCGTCCGCCGGAATGGTCGCAATATTCGGAAGTTTTCCGCCGGCGACATACCAGAAAGCAATCCGTTGACCGTTCGGCGAACAGCTCGGCATGATCGCATCGCCCATTGTTTCGAGTTTTTGTTTTTCGCCGGTTTTGAGATCGATCGAGAAAAGCGAGCTGTTCGGAACGGTATGAACGGTGTGAATCGCGGCGGCTTTGTCGCTGACAATGATTTTTTCGGCGTCCGCCGACCACGCCGGGTGAAAACCGCTATCGGAAATTCGGTGCGCATTTTCGCCGGTTTCTTCCATCACGTAAATTCCCGACGGGTTTCGTTCGGAGCGGAAGGCGATAAACTTTCCGTCGGGTGAAAATGCCGGCATCGTGTCGGATTCTTTTGAATTCGGCGTCAGATTGATCAGATTTTTGCCGCCGACTCTCTGCCGGAAAATGTTTCGGTCATTATTTGAATCACCGGCAAAAACGACGGTTTTTCCGTCCGGCGAAAGACTCGGATAACCTTCGATCCACGGCGATTCGGTCAATTGCGAATGCCGTGCGTTGATCCATTCGCCGGCTTCAATCGTTGGCGAATTTTGCGATTTGCCGACGTAGAACCAAAACCCAAAAGCAATTAAAGGCACGAGCAAAAAGGTGAATCCATAAATAAAATAGTTTCGCCGCTGCTCCTTTTCGCCGCTATTTGATGTTTCAAGTTCCGTGTTTCGTGCCGTCCACACGGGCGACGAATCGATTTCGCGTTTGACGCGTTTCAAGTCAGAGCGTAGATCCGACGCGGTTTGATAGCTTAAATCCGCGTCCTTTTCTAATGCTTTGAGGAGAATTTGGTCTAATTCGCCGGGAATTTCCGCGTTGACCGAGCTTGGCGGCGGCGGTTCGCTTGCCAATATCGCTTGAAAAGTATTTTGGCGAGTTTCTTTTTTGAACGGATTGACGCCCGTCAATAATTCATAAAGAACGACGCCGATGCTCCATAGATCGGTACGATGATCGACATTTTCGTCCGAAACCTGTTCGGGCGACATATAGGCGGGCGTCCCGATGATCAATCCTTTGGCGGTACGCGTGAAATTCTTCATCGTTTTAAGATCGATCTCGCTTAGTTTCGCCAAACCGAAATCGAGAATTTTTACATAACCGTCAGGGCGGATCATAATGTTTTCGGGTTTGATGTCGCGATGAATGATGCGCGAATGATGGGCGACCGCAAGCGCATCGCAGGTTTGTAAAATGATCGCGAGAATATCCTTGAGCCTTAATTTTGTGTCGATCAGCTCGCGCAGCATTTTGCCTTCGACAAATTCGGTCGCGATGAAATTGATCCCGTCGGCATTTCCGACATCGTAGATCGTCACGATATTCGGATGATTCAAAGCGGAAATCGCCCGCGCTTCGAGTTCAAAACGCTTGACCCGTTCGTCGCTCGAAGTGTATTCGTTCGGTAAAATTTTGAGCGCGACCCGGCGTTTGAGCTTTTCGTCATAGGCGAGATAAACTTCGCCCATTCCGCCCGCGCCGATCTGTTTTTCAATTTTGTAAGTGCCGATTGTCCGACCGAGAAAAAATGAGTTAAAAGTGGTCGTTTGTTCTCCGGCGAGATGTTCGGCGGCAATACCCATCGCCGATTTTTCCAAAAAAATATCAGAACTCGTAGCGGCTTTGAGCAGCGACAATACTTCGTTTTTTAACTCGACGTCGCCGCTGCATTTTGCCGACAAAAAAGCCGCGCGCTCAGCTTCGGGTAAATCCAAAGCGGCATCGAATAGCTCGTCAATTTGTTTCCAACGGTCTTTATTCACCGGAATTATTTTAACGCAAAGTCGCCGGAGTGCTGAGACGCAACGTCATTAATTTTATTAAAAATTTTGCGACTTTGCGCTAAAAATCAACTCGCGCTCAGTTCGCGGTAAAGCCACGCTTTTGCTTTTTTCCATTCGCGCATCACGGTGATCGGCGCAACGCTCAGAACCTCGGCGGTTTCGTCGACCGATAAACCGCCGAAAAATTTGAGTTCGACGATCTTTGCCTTGCGTTCGTCAAATTTCGCCAATTCGTTCAAGGCTTCATCGAGTGCCACCAGATCGGCAGTTTTTTCGTCTGTAACGGTAAAAGCTTCTTCGAGCGAGACGCGGCGGGCAACTTCATTATTGGCGATCTTCGGACGTTGACGGGCAAAATCCACCAAGATCCTTCGCATTAATTGCGCCGAAACGCCGAAAAAATGAGCGCGATTTTCCCATTTTGCAGTTTTCCAATCGATCAAACGCAGATAGGCTTCGTTGACGAGCGCAGTCGTTTGCAATGTATGACCGGCGCGTTCGCGGTTCATATAGCGTTTGGCGATGCGGTGAAGTTCGGCGTAAATGACGGGCGTCAATTCTTCGAGTGCAGCGGCATCGCCGCCGCTCCATTTCTGGAGAAGTTCAGTCACTTCTTGTGAATTTGATTTGAACATCGGTTAAAAAAAAGACTGGTTTCACCAATAAATTTAGCACATTAAAAAAAAATCGAAAAATATTTTTCGGTAAATGATAGTTATTCCTGTTTTCAAACGCATTTATAAATGAGCGGCGAAAAACATCGCCGATGTTTATATACAGAAAAAAAATATTATGGCTAACAATTATTTACATATTTCGGCGGTGGGACAATTAGATGCAATGGCGTGTTGGGCGGCGTGTTTGAAATGGTGGTATAAAGCGGCAAAATCAATCACGAAATCGCAGAGAAAATTGATTGATAAATACAATTATCTAAGTGACGATTGGGGCGCGATGCAAACTTCGGAAATCGACCAAATCATTATTGACAACAATATGTATATCGAAGTGATCGATTTCGCACGCGATTTTACGGCGGAAGTCGTTGCGCAGCGGCTTAGTTATGGACCGCTTTACGTTGCGTATACGGAATCATCATCCCAGAAAAAACACGTCAATGTGATTTACGGCATCACGGGAACGGGCGCGAATGCCCGTGTTTCGGTGATGGAACCGCAAGTTTCCGAAAATTCGGATCTAACCTGGCGCGGCGCTCATAAACTAAAATTCTTATCTGATTTCAACCGGTTCGGATCAGTTCATTTCGGCTATAAATAGATCGTTAACCAAATCCGCTTCGACAAAATGAGCGCGGGCTTTTTCGCTAAATAAAAGCTCGCGGGTGTAAAATCTTAACGGGAAATCTTTGTCGAATCGGTCGGTCAGTTCGTTGCAGATTTCCGGCATCGAGGCGCCGTTTTTCGACCTTCGGAAAGCGTCAACCGTTTTCAGCCAGAAAACGGTCAGGGTTTCGTGATACGGCATTTCTTTCGTCAAATCAACGCCGAAAGATCTTAGAAGGTTGAAAATTCCGCCGCGCATCATTGTCGAAGCCGTTTTAAAATCGTGGTGCGAAAGATAAAAAAGCGCGACCGTCAAATGTTCGGCGTGACGCCAGTCGGCGCGCGCGATCGTCCCGCGCTCGAACGATTCGACGAGCGCCTTGATTTCGTTTTCATTGTTGTATCTCATAAATTTCTCCAAAAAAAATAACGGAACGAAAAGGCTTAAGCCGATTCGCTCCGTTTTGGGTTTGAACAACTATTTTAGCCCGAAAATAATCAGGAAAACAAATGAATAACCGAAAATGTTAAGCGAGCGAAGCAATAATGATCTGTTTCGGCGACGCGCTCGAGAAGCCGGATTCGTCAAAATCGCCGTATTTTGCTTCGATAATAAAGCCGTTGTATTCAAAAAGCGCGTCGAGTTCCTGCGGGAAAAATTGGCGCATCGCGAATGAAACGGTTTGTTCTTCTTTCCAATATTGATTTTTATAATGCCAGTCGATGTGATTGATCTGCGAAGCAAGATCATAACGGACATTTGTTGAAATGACGATCCAACCGTTGTCGGTGCGGTATTCGCCGACAAAAAAACGTTCGTCCGAAGCGCGGTTCAAGAGTTCGATCGACGGATTAAAAACTTCGACGATAAACCTGCCGTTCGGTTTCAGATGCCGTTTGACCGAATTGAAACACGCCGAAACTTCCGCCGTCGTCTTTAAATGCTGAAGCGCGTTTTGCGATATAAAGATCAGGTTGAATTTCAACGGAAGGTTGAAATCACGCATATCCGCGTTATACAGATTGGTTTCGACGTTGCGCGTTTCGGCTTTTTCGCGCGTGGCGTTGAGCATTTCGTCGAATTTATCCGTGCCCGAAATGTCGTAATCGCTTTCCGAAAGCGTGACCAGATAATTTCCGGTTCCGCAGGCGAGCTCAAGGACGGGCTGACCGAATTTTTCGATCTGCCGTTCGTAAAAAGAAACCGGCTTGCCGTCGGGCGGTTTTTCGTGTACCAGATCGAACAACCAGGTTTCTTCGTAAAGATTTCTCGACATTTTTAATTTTTGACGAAAACCAAACCTTGACGGCGTTTTAATGCAGAAACTAATTTTTTTTCGTCCACTTCGACGTTATAATTTTTCGTCCATTCGTGCCATTCGCCATCGGTCGGGAATTTTGGAATTTCGTAGTTTTCAAGGTCAATATCCGAGAGATTCAAAATTATCACGGCGCTGTTTCCCAAGTCGTCATAACGGTGAAATCCGAGCACGCCGTTTTCCGCGTCTTCGTGAAAAAAATCGACATTTGCCGTGTAAAACGCCGGATTTGTTTTGCGAAGTTGAATCAGAGTTTTGTAAAACTCGAACAGCTCTTTGTTCGCGGCATTTTCGAGCAATGTCCATTTTATTTTGTTGCTCTGTTCAGACATCGGCACATATTCGCCGAATTCTTCGCCCATCCAGATCATCGGGACGCCGACCGCGGTCAGCAGGGTCAGGGCGCCGAGTTTGGCGCGCAGATAAGCTTCGGCGTCGAGGATTCCTTTTTCGCCAAGTTTGAGGAACAAACGGTTTTGGTCGTGATTGGCGAGATAATTTGTGACGCTCGTCGCGTTTAGATAACCCAACCTTTTGGCGTCGATCGCATTTTTGATCTCTTCAAGATCGTTCTTTTCGCCGGTCAAATAATTGACCATAATATACATAAAACTATCGTTCCAGCAGCTTTCGACCGGACCCGTCGGTTCGGTCACGGCGGGCGTCGGCGGAATATATTCGGCGACCGTAAAAAAAGGCTTCATCGAAGACATTTCGCGTGAAAATTTGACAAAATCGCGGAGCGCGTCGAAACTGTTGATCTCGCGCGCGGCATCGAAACGAATTCCGTCGATCCGATATTCTCTGATCCAAAAGCGGATCGAATCGTAAATAAATTGGCGCGCGGGCATCACGTTCAACTGCTTGTCGAGCTTTTCGTAATCGAATTCCGGTCCCCAATTATGTTCGGGATTTTTCGGATCGTGCCGATACCAGTAATCGTGATCGATCTGCGTCAGCGCGGTGTCGGTCGAGGAATGATTATAAACGCCGTCAACGATCACGCGGATCCCGAGCGCGTGACATTTATCGACCAATTCTTTGAGCTCGGCGGTCGAACCGTATGCCGAATCGGGCGAAAAATAATGGATCGGCGAATAACCCCAATTAAAATCACCGGGCGATTCTTTGAGCGGCATCAGCTCCAGAGCATTGACGCCGAGTTCGGCTAAATAATCTAGTTTGGCAACGACGTCCGTGTATTTTCCGCGCGTTAAACCGTCGTCTTCGCCGCCCGTAAAATCGCCGTCGTGCATTTCGTAAATGACGATCGCATTGTTTTCCGGCAACGGCGTTTCGTTGTGCTGCCAGACATATTCGTCAACGATCTTTTTGCCGTTCTTTAATTTTAAGATCGAATTTTGCGTTTCGGGATCAACGTCGGTCGCGCAAGGATCGGTGACGGTTTTCGGTTCGTCGGCATCGTAGAACCAACTTTTTGAAGCGACGACAAAGCGATATTGATAAACGCCGTCAGCAAGATTTTGAGTCGTTTGAAAATAACCGTCATCCGATTTTTCCATCGGAATTTCCTGCCAATCATTGAAATCGGCGATCAATCGCGCGGAGGTGATGGTCGGAGCAAAAAGTCGAAATATGTAAGCGGATCTTTCAGATTGATTTGCCATAAAAATTGCTCGATAGATCTTTCACAAAAAATAATAATATTAGTTGAAAAATAAAAAGTCTATCAAAAAATATTTTCGGCAATTCAGAGGAGAAATTGTCGGGAAACGGACGGATTGACAAAAAGCCTTTGCAATCCGCCGTTTTTATGCCGCGATTCTCACTTCTTCAGTCGCAAAATCGTCCATAAACAGATACTTTTTCCATTCGGGACGCGATTCGGCGTAATGGCAAAGCAAAACGCGGTCGAGACCGAGTTGGAGAAGTTTCTGCGAAGTCAGAAGCGGCATTCTGGCTTGCTCTGGCGTTCGGTTTCCTTTGCGCTGATTACATTTAACACACGCGGCAACGAGATTATGCGGCGTCGATTCGCCGCCTTGCGCGCGCGGCAAAATGTGATCGAGCGTCAAATCTTTGGCGTGTTTATGTTCGCTGCAATACTGGCAGCGATAGCGGTCACGAATATAGATCCGCGCCCGTTTCATGGTGGTTTCCTGCCGGCGGCGTTTGACGTGAACGTAAGTTCGAAGCCGAACGACCGAAGGCACCGGAAAAATCGTCGTCGGCGAATGCAGGACATTATCGCCGTCGTTTTCTTCAACTGTTAATTTGCCCGAAAACCACATACAGATCGCCCGCGCGACACCGATCGTGCCAAGCGGTTCATACGAAAAGTTCAAGAGCAAAACTCTACCTGTTATCAATGGAATCACCTCCTTAAATTGTTATTGTTAATTGATAAATTCAAAACAAATACGGATTCTTGGCGCAATATATTGTGCAAGCTGTTAATAACTGCCACTATGTTACCCGATTTTTGTTCGATTTGTATATGAAATATTTGTAAATTGGAAGAAAAGCCTCTGAAAATGCCCAACGTGAAGTTACAAAACGAGCATTTCGCCGTTTTGTAACTTACCTTTTTCAGATTCGAAATGAAAAATAAAGATTCCTGATCTTAAATCTTCAAAATAGTTTTGTTATTAGTCGTTGGCAGCATTTGCTCATTTAATAAATTCTCTTGTTGTTTAAATTCAGGAGCGAATTGTTTGCATCAAATTCGCTCCTTCCGGCAGACGGACACGGCTTACGAGACCAGCCAAGAACCGGAATGGAATCGTTTTTCCGTCCGCGAGAATTGAAAGTCAGAACCATCTGCCGCAAGCGGATGGTTTAATTTTGCAACCTTGATTTAGATTGAGTTTAGAGTTGATGAACTGCAATCATCTGCTGCAGACGGTTCTGACTTGTAAATTGGAGCATTCTAGCGGGTTCGAACCGCTGTTCCCGAGCGTGGCAAGCCGGGGTCTTAAACCGCTAGACCAACGATGCTTTTTGATTTTGGATTTTAGATTTCGGATTTTGGATTTGAAGGCAGTTTTCAATAAAAGCCGGAAATAATCGAGAGAAAATAATCCAAAATCCAAAATTGAGGTTAACATTTCAAACAAACGACTTGTTTCAATTACGCG
>JBBQOA010000175.1:0-8167 GCA_038330465.1 Pyrinomonadales bacterium | reverse complement strand
GATCTTTCACGCCGTAAAGCTTGACCGAGATCCGATTCGGCTGTTCGGGGACGCGCGAAACTTCGCCGTCAAGCCCGATCGCGGTAATTCGTGATTGCGTGACTTTGACTGCGCGTTCGACCGTTTCGTCTTTGTTCGGTTCTTCGGTTTGAATTTCAACCGTGTAAACAGTTCCGCTTTTGTTCATCAGTCGTGAAAATGGCTTGCAGCCAAAACCGGCGCACAAAAGCAATAAGAAAGCTAAATTCTTTGAATTGGTTGAAATCATAAAAGTACTGAAAAAAGATTTTGTCTGCGAAATATACGAAACATCCGAAAAAAATCTTAAAATTTTTCGCGTCTTTCGTATATTTCGCAGACAAAAATTTTCCTATGCGCTTTCGCCCTTTGCCTTGTTCGGCTGCGGCGTAATTCTTAAATACGGTTTGACTTCGTTCCAGCCAGCCGGAAATTTTTCCTTCGCGGCTTCGTTCGACAATGATGGAACGATGATGCAGTCATCGCCGTTCTTCCAATTAACGGGCGTCGCGACGCTGTATTCCGAAGTCAGCTGCAATGAATCGATGACGCGCAGGATCTCGTCGAAATTTCTGCCGGTGCTTGCCGGATAAGTGATCATCAGCTTAACCTTTTTGTCGGGACCGACGACATAAACCGAACGAACGGTAAAAGTATCGTTCGCGTTCGGATGGATCATATCGTAAAGATCGGAAACCTTGCGGTCTGCGTCGGCGATCATCGGAAAATTAACGGCGGTTCCTTGTGTTTCCTCGATGTCTTTTTCCCAGCCTTTGTGCGATTCGAGCGGGTCGACGCTCAAGCCGATGATCTTGACGTTACGTTTATCGAATTCGGGTTTCATTCGCGCCGCCATTCCGAGTTCGGTCGTACAGACGGGCGTATAATCTTTCGGATGCGAAAACAGAACGCCCCAGCTGTCGCCTAAATAATCATAAAAGTTTAATTCGCCTTCGGTTGTTTGCGCCGTAAAATTCGGTGCTTCGTCGCCTAATCTGATTGACATATTTTTTTACTCCTTTGTTTTTTTGATTCCATCTAAGATTTGAGTTCCGTCTTTAGACGGCAATTATTGCTCTTTTATCGTCTGCCGTCTAAAGACGGAACTCAAAACTCATTACAAATAAAATTTTGCTGATGAAACAATGTTATGCCTTCTAAAAGTGATTTTCAAGTTTTCCGCCCGCAAGCAACCTTTTATTTTCGGCTTGCAACCTAAATTACAAAGAGCGCGTAAAACAATTGTCAGAAAAAATATTTCTCCCGGAAGTTTTATTCAACAAATTCAAGATTTGGAGGTTTTATGTTTAGAAAGTTACTGGGCTTTATTTTACTTGCATTTTCAAGTTGTACGATCATCTATTCCCAGAAAACGCCCGAAGTACCAAAACAACCGGACAAAACGCCGAAACCGATGGTCTGGTCATTTCAGTTTGACGGAAGTTATCTCGGCATCGAGCCGCAGGAAGTGACAAAGGATAATTTCGGTAAATTCGGCTTGAGCAGCGTCCGCGGCGTGGCTGTGGAAAAAGTTGTGGAAAACTCGCCCGCCGCCCAAGCCGGACTGCAGACGGGCGACGTCATCGTCAAATTCGAAGGCGAAGAAATAACGAGCGTCCGCAAATTATCGCGCTTGATCGCGGAAGTCGCGCCTGATCATCAGGTCAAATTAACGATTCTGCGGTCAGGAAGCGAACAGGAAATTACGGCGACAATGGGCAAACGCGAAATGCCGACGGTATTTAACGGCAATTTCAAGATGGAAAATATGCCGAAACTGCCTGAAATGCCGCAAATGCCGCAGGTTCAGGTGATGCCACCAAACGGCAAAGGCGAAACGTTCCTTTGGAAAAACGACGGTGAAAACACATTCTTTTTTGGCGCCAACCGGCAGATCGGCGTCAGCGTTTCATCTTTAACAAAACAGCTCGGCGAATATTTCGGCGCGGCTGACGGCAAAGGACTGCTGATCAACAACGTCCGCGAAAATTCTCCAGCCGCAAAAGCCGGACTCAAAGCGGGCGACATTATCATTGAAGTTGACGGCAAAGAGGTCAACGGAAACACCGATCTGATCCGCAGCATTAACGAGAAAAAAGAGGGCGACATTACATTAACGATTCTTCGCGACCGCAATCGCCAAACCATTCAGGTGACGCCCGAAAAGCTAAAAGGCGAATTAACTCCGATGTTTGAAGGAAATGTGCCGACAATGAATCTTCAAATGAAAACGCCGTTGATGAAATTGACGCCGTTCACGACCGTCACGCCGCAAATCGCGCCCGTTCCGCTGAGGCGAGTTCTGTAAAGCCGAAAGTGAAAAAGCCGCCATCAAATTTTTGATCGCCGACTTTTTCACTTTTTCACTTTTAACTCTTTCGATTCAGACTATCACGCGCCAGCTTATTTGCCTGTTCGCTGATTTCCCTTGCGTCTTGGACGATCTCCTTGAATTTATCTTCTCTCTGCTTAAACGCGGCGAGAATCTGGTCGCGTTTGGCGGCATTTTTCGGGTCATAACCGTCGCGCAGTAAAATTGCGGCTTGGCGGCGTTCTTCAAATGCCTGAACATATCTTTCCAGCGCTTGGATCTTCAAATCCAGATATTCTTTATAATCCTCGTTGATATTTTTTTGCTGCGCGATGCGGAGTTTGTTGATCGCCGCTTCGCCGACTTCGGTTCCGGCGTTAATTTCCGTGATCAATTGGTCGGAAAGCTCCTTGACCTTTTCCGGATTTTTACCTTTTAACGCGGTTTGAAGATCTTGCAGGCGATTTTCGTTGTCCTTGAAGCGTTGTTTGATCAATTTCAGCATTTCATTGGCTTCTTTAACCTCATTTCCCGCCGCTTCGGTTTCGTCCAAACTAAAAACCCCGCTCGTTTGCGAAGAATTATTTTTGCCCGAACACGCCGCCAAGAAAAGCGACAAAGCCAAAAGCAATAAAATTTTGATGAAATTATTTCTCATTTCAATCAACCACACGCAATCCTTCGTTCGATTTTCGGCGCCAGATAAATCCGTCTAAAACATAATGCGTCAACTGCGGCACGGCAAGCAACGGAACGAGATAAATTTTCAGCGCGTCCCAATTCCAATCCGCGCCGAAAAGCCATTGTTTTTCGTGCCAGACGCCGCGATGCCAGAATAATTCTTCGACGTAAGCGAGCGCCCAGAGCGTTGCCATAAAAACGAGCCAATTTGACGAGATCGCCTGATAGAACCGCCCGGCATTTGCGCGTCGCTGACGCGCGTAAAAATAGATCAAAGCAAAATACGGAACGCCGTGAATGATCACATTCGTGACGGTAAAAGCATAATCGGAATTAAAATAAACGATCCCGGCATACCAGCAAACGGCGGTCGTTGCGACAATAATATCTTTGCCGATATTTAAAAAACCTTTGGCGAAATACAGATAGATCGATTTGCCGAAATATAAGACCAAAGCCAAAACATAGATCGGAAACAAAACCTGTTCGACCATCAAAGGCAAACTGAAAAAATCATTCGGCACAAACCATTCAAAGTTTCGCGGCAGCCGCGTCATCCAAAAAGCGAGCGGGTAAACGCTTGCGAGATAAACCGCCAAAGCGTCGATCCACCACGTCAAACGGTTCGTTTCATTCAATTTCCGCCGGTAAAGCGCGACCCAGCCATATTGCTGCCGGACGAAATGAAAAACCGCGAGCAGCGCCAAAGACTTCCAGAAAACCAGTTCGCCCTCGGAATAAAGCGCGACGCCGACCGCGTAACCGAACACAGGAACTAAACTATAAAGCCACGCACGGCGTTTAAATTCCTCGGCGTCAAAATAAACCCGAAAAGAAGTTGACCAAACGTGCGCGACATCGATCAGCAAAACAGCCGAAACCCAAGTCCATTCAGGCGATTCGCCATTCAAAACCCCGAACTGCCAGCCGACCGCCAGCAGTAGAAGCGATAAAACCGCGCTGCCGAGAAAAACCGACAGATCGATTTCACGGGAAAAAAGCCATTTTGATTGCGGCAACGCTTCGTTCATTACAAAATTAACTAAATAGGATTATTTAAATCTTCGAAATAATCTTTTCGCTCTTCGCTGACAACTTCAAAAGCCCTGCAAATAAATTCATAACAAGGTCCATCATCAAAATAAATTCTCAGATGTTTCAAACTTTCCGCATTTTCTCCTGCTTGTAATAAATTTTGTTTTATTTCACTCAACCATCTGGAATTTCCAACGTCAATAACTTTACCGTAAGCTTCTCTCATTTCAAGAGAACATGACCTGTAATAAGTGCATTTGAAGCATTCTACACCATCAAAAATCAGGTTTTCAAAAATTGCTGAAAAATCTTCCTCGCCTTCGTAAGAATATTCGAGCGAACATTTTCTTCCCAAACACTTTGAAAATTTAGGACTTTGAAATAAAGCGGTTGAGGGAACAGACATTTTCCAAATTATTTCAGCCATTATTTTTTCCTAAAATCTCACTTGCCGCACGAATTCCATGATAAAACGCTTCTTCGAAAAGCGCGATGCCGCTGAGGTCGGAATGCGCGAAATGAATGTTGCGAAAAGGCTTGTTTGCTTCGTCGCGGGCGCCGCTCCATAAAAATCCGGTGCGCGGGCTGATCATCGCGTGTCCCCAGCGCATGACGTCAATTTTTTCCGTCAGTTCGCGGATGTTTGGATGTGCGCGCGCGAGATCGGTCAGAATTATGTCGGTGAGCTGCGCGTGATCAAGAGCGAAAAGTTTGGCGCGACCGTCCGTTTCGCCGCACATCGGATAATAATAGGTGAAAACCGCCGCGCCGTAATCGATGCCTTTTTGATGCGTCGAATTGACGTAGCCGAGGCTCGGGCTTTCATACAAAACATTGTCCCACGCGAGCGGAAAATCCTTCGTAAACCGCGGTTTCGGGCGGTCTTTCAAAAACAAATTCGCAACGAACCACGCATTGTGCTGAAATTCATTGACGAACGCGGGCGGAGCAGTTTTAAAATCTCGGATCAGATATTTCGCCGTAAAAATCGGCGCGGCGAAAATCGCTTTGGCGGCGTGAATGCCGCGAAGCTCGTTGGTTTCCGTGTTCAAATACACAACGTCAACGCCTTTTTCGTTCGGAACGATTTCGAGCGCGAGCGTCCTTAAACGCGTTTTATCTTTGATCTTTTCCGAAAGGTAATTGACGAAATGCCCGTTGCCTTCGGGAAACGTGATAAAAGGCTGCGATTCTTCGCCCGATTTTCGGACGCGCGAACAGAAATAAAAAAGTCCCGCCCACGCCGAAGCCGTTTCGAGTTTCAAACCGTAATCGTCGCGCGTTGCGTAATCGCAATACCAGAGAAGCCTTTCCGACGTAAAACCTTTTTGCCGCAGCCAATCGCCGAACGAGATTTTGTCGAGTGCAATGACTTCCGGATCCGCCGAGCAATTCGCAATCGGCAAAGTAAAAGCGCGCTTACCCCGCGCGTCGCGCCAATTCACCCAGAAATCGACCTGTTTTTGAAATTCGGCAAACTGCCGTTTGTCGTCTTCGCCCGCGCCGACGTTCAAATACAAACCTTCATACCAGCGACCTTTGTAGAAAACACGCTCTTCGGGTTCGCGGCAAAGAAATTGTTCTTTGACGATGATTTCGCCGTTCGGAGTTCTGCCTTCTGTCAAACTCATTTCGTCGAGCAGCGCGATGAGTTCGGCGTTTTCCTGAAACGGCACGGGCAAATAATGCGCGCCCCACGGATAACCGATCCACGAATTCTGCCCGCTCTGCGCCGTCCCGCCGATTTTATTTTCCAATTCAAGCAGAACAAAATCGCGGAAATCGTTTTTCGTCAAATTCCAGGCTGCAGAAAGACCCGCCGCGCCGCCGCCGATGATCGCAACTTTAATATTTTCCCAATTATTCGCGGGAACTTCCGCAGTTCGAATTCTGAAAATATGCCCGACCGTTAAGTTTGCGCCGACAATTTCACCTTGAACCGGAACATTTTCAGAATTCGATCGACACGCCGACAGCGCAAATGGCAAGCCCAGAAAAGCAGTCAAAATTTCGCGGCGGGTAAATTTCATGTCGTTTTACTGTTAGGCAAGATCCATTCGAAATAAGTGATAGATGAAAGATTATAGATTATAGATTTAATCGATGTTTTTTGTTGTTTTGATTGCTGAAATAAGCATTTTTTGTAATTCTTCACAATCATCAAGCAGAGATTTTGATTGTTTCTCATTTAAAAATCCGCCGTCGCGCAGAAGTCTTAACCAAAAATTTGTTTTGAAGGCTTCTTTGTTGGCAATGGAAAGTTTTTGCGAAAAATCGGTTCGATTTTCGCCTTGCCGCGCTTCTTCAACTAAAACTCCAACCGAAGTTCCCGAATCGAGAATCTTTTTTGACAGCACGAATTCGTGCTTTTCATCATTCAGATATTGACTCAGTTTCACGATTCGCAATGCAAATTTATACGATTTTTCCTGCAAAACACTTTCACTCATATCAAAAAATCTATCAGTTATCATCTATTATCTTTCATCTATTCCGAATCCCACACTATTCAAATCTCCGCCATTCGGCTTCGTAATATCGAACTAAAGCTTGATTGTCGAGCCGATTTATCTCGATCTCTTCGTTCGGCAAATTCGTGTCCGCCGAAAAATCGAACATCGCGGCTAATGTCTTTTCGTTAAGAAATTTCAGTTCGACATTTTCGGGCAATTTCGTCGGCGGCTCAAAAGGCTGTAATTTGGCGAGCGCGTAGCCCCAGATACCGAAACTCGGAACAGTCGTTTGATACGGTTTGACCGTAAACCCTGAAGCTTCGAGCGTTTTGATGATGCACCAGAAAGATTTTCGCGCCATCAGCGGCGAGGTTGTTTGAACGACGACCGCCGAATCGGGTTTGAGTTTTTTTTTAAGAAGATTGTAAAAACGCGTCGTGTAGAGTTTTCCCAAAGCAAAATTATTTGGATCGGGAAAATCGACGATCGCGACATCGAAAGGTTCGGTCGCGGTCGAATCGAGCCAGACAAACGCGTCGGCGTTCGTCACGTGAACTCGTCGATCATCGAACGAATGCCGGTTTAATTCGCCGAGCGCCGGAACTTTTTTTGAAATGCGCGTCATCGCCGGATCGAGATCGACAAGCTGGATAAATTCGACCGACGGATATTTTAAGATCTCGCGCAGGGCTAATCCGTCGCCGCCGCCCAGCACCAAGACGCGTTTCGGATTTCCGCCGAAAGCCGCCATCGGCGGATGCACGAGCGCTTCGTGATAGCGATATTCGTCGAAGGAATTAAACTGCAAATTGCCGTTTAAGAAAAGCGCGTAGCCGGTTTTGCCTTTGGTCACGACGATCCGCTGATACGACGAACTTTCGGCGTAGATGATGTTGTCAACAAAGAGCGAATCTTCGGCGAGCGAGGTCAGATAGTCGGCTTTGATAAAGGCGATGAGTAGCAGAATTATTAAGATGAAGCCGCAGACGCGCAAAAAGTTGACGCTTTTTTTGATCAGCGGTTCGAGCAGCCAAGTGCCCCAGATGCCGACCGCCGCATTGAGTATTCCGAAAAGCAGCGACGTCCGGTTGAGCCCGAGCTTCGGGACGAGAAAAAGCGGGAAAAGCAAAGAGGCGACAAGTGCGCCGATATAATCGAACGCGAGAACGCGCGAGATCAGATCCTTGAAATCCAGTTCGTCCTTTAAGATCCGCATCAGCAGCGGAATTTCCAGCCCGACCAGCGTTCCGATCCCGAAAACGACACCGTAAAGAATAAACGCGAAATATGAAAGTTTGGCAAAGGCAAAGAAAAGAAGCGGCGCGGAAAATCCGCCCAAGATCGCAACGGCGAGTTCGATCTCAACAAATTTCTGCGCGACCCCTTTCTCGATGAATTTCGAGAGATATGAGCCGACGCCCATCGCAAAAAGATAAATCCCGATGATCAGCGAAAATTGCGTGATCGAATCGCCGAGAACGTAAGAAGAAAGCGTTCCGGCAAGCAGTTCGTAGATCAAACCGCAGGTCGCGATGATGAAAACGTTTAGAAATAAAAGCGGAGTTCTGTTCATAATGGATAACGAATAATGGATAATGGATAATAATAAATATTCCGGTTTATTATCAATTTTCCGCTATCCATTATCCGTTAATTTCCCTGGATCGCC
>JBBQOA010000174.1:0-8185 GCA_038330465.1 Pyrinomonadales bacterium | reverse complement strand
AAAGCATCTGACTCGTCGGAAAAAGCTGCGTCGTGTCGATATTGTTGGCGTATGGCATTTTGTCCGAGCGGACGACGAGCGCCATCACGAATTCTTCCAAAGAAGCATTTCCGGCGCGTTCGCCGATGCCGTTGATCGTGCATTCAACCTGCCTGGCGCCGGCTTCGATCGCCGCCAAACTATTGGCGACCGCTAAACCGAGATCGTTGTGGCAATGAACGCTGATCGTGATCGCGCGGTCGCCGACCACTCTTTCTTTGACCGTTCGGATCAGATTCGAATATTCTGCCGGAAGCGTGTAGCCGACCGTATCGGGAACATTGAGGATCGTGGCGCCTTCTTCGACCGCGACGCTGAAAACTTCGCACATAAAATCGATGTCGCTGCGCGTTGCGTCCTCGGCGGAAAATTCGACTTCCGAAGCGTGATTTTTGGCGAGCCGGACGGCATTGCGCGTCATTGCCAAAACTTCCTTGCGAGTTTTTTGCAATTTGTATTCAAGATGAATGTCGGAGGTCGCGACGAATGTGTGAATCCGCGATTTTTTGGCTTTTTTCAAGGCTTCGGCGGCACGAACAATGTCCATTTCGGTCGTTCGGCACAAGGCGGCAACGGTTGCCGTTTCACACTCTTCGGAAATTGCCCGAACGGCGCGAAAATCGCCTTCCGAAGCGATCGGAAATCCGGCTTCGATGATGTCAACGCCTAACTCTTCCAATTGCCGCGCCATTCGGATTTTCTCCGGCAAATTCATCGAGCAGCCCGGTGATTGTTCACCGTCGCGCAACGTCGTATCAAAAATGCTGATTTTTTCAGATTTCATGCTTTATTCTCCAAAACTATTTTCAGGATGATTTTTCTTCAAGCGGAAAAAGGCTTGCTTTGAATACTATAAAACTTATAAACTAAAAGTCAAGATTATAATTCCAATAAGAATATAACTAATGGTAATATAAAAAGGTCTAAATATCCAAAAAAGCGAAAAATGAATAATAGAACTTTTAATTATGTGAATTTTCATTTGATAAATCTTTGTAAATATTAGATAGTTCCTATGTTTAGTGTTTAAAAAGTAAACCGGCGATAAAGTTATGGATATAAATCAATTGGAAGTTTTGGTTGCTGTCGCGCGTGAAAAAAGTTTTTCGCGCGCGGCGGAAGTTTTAAATCGGACTCAACCCGCAGTCAGTCAGGCGGTCCGGCGTTTGGAACTGGAAATTGGCGAAAAACTCTTTGACCGTTCATCAAAAGACGGAACTTTAACGATGGCAGGCGAACTGCTGCTTGATTATGCACGGCAAATGCTCAATCTGCGGCAGACGGCGCACAACGCCATCCGGGAAATGCGCGACTTGCACCACGGTAAAGTGACGATCAGCGCGAATGAACACACGGTTTTTTACCTGTTGCCGGTGATCGAAGAATTTCGCAAGCTTTATCCGCTGATCAAGATCGAAGTGCAGCGCGGTGTGGCAAGCCGGATTCCGAAAGAAATTATGGCGCGTGAAGCCGAACTCGGTATTGTTTCTTTTAAACCGAACGATAATTCCGTGATTTCAACGACGGTTTACACCGATGAACTGACGCTGATCGTTTCGCCGAATCATCCGCTCGCGAATAAAACGAGCGTTTCGGTCAAAGAATTGGGCGTCGAAACCTTTATCGCGCACAATGCGCCTTCGCCGTATCGTGAAAAAGTTATCGAAACATTTGAAAAATATCAGACAAAACTGAATATTTCGGTCGAATTGCCGTCGCTCGAAGCGATCAAAAGATTGGTTGAAACGGGAATCGGCGTCGCGCTCGTCCCGAAATTGACGGCGCAGAGCGAGATCGCCAGCGGAAATCTAAAAGCCTTGTCGGTCAGGGAAATGAAGCTCGAACGCAAATTAAATATCATTTACCGGAAAAATTCGGTTTTGTCGCATGCCTCGAAAACGTTTTTGAAACTGGCAAAAGATCTCAGCGAAAAAGTGAAAAAATAGCAAAAATCTCCTAAAGTAAAACTTATTATTTGTGGAATTTGTTGGTAATGTTGATAGAATTTCGTATGATTGATTCAAATAATTAAAAATTGTCAAAGAAATCGGGAGGATTTTTTATTGAGTTGGTAAAAAATGAGTTAGAATGTGGACGGGTTTACCCGAAACAAACTTGCATTTGTAATTCAAAATCTTTCAGCAGAAAATAAAAATTATGACCGAAAAGGATTTTACCGAAGCACTTTCGACCTCGGAAAAACGGCAATCAGACCGCAAGAAATTAATTGTTGACGTAAATTTTAACGGCGGCGACGCAACCGGGATCGCCAATACGCGCGACATCGGAATTGGCGGACTTTATATGACGACGAATGCTGACCTCGACACCGGCACGCAGGTTTTTATGCGAATGACGGTCGGCGGCAAGGAAATCGCGCTCAGCGGCGCGGTCGTTTATACCGATCCGGGACAAGGCGTCGGTGTTCGTTTTCACAATGTCAGCGATGAAAATACGGAGCTTCTAAAGAAGGAATTGGAATTGGCTTAATAAATGAAGAATGATGAGTGTTAAATGGTGAATGGTGAATGAAAAATCAATTGAATTCATCATTCATCATTTATCATTGAAAAGGAGAAAATATGTTTGATCAATTTACGCTCGGGATCGAAGAAGAATTTCAGATTGTTGATCCGGTCACGCGCGAATTAAAATCGCACGTTTCGGAAATCTTAGAAGACGGCAAACTGCTTTTGGGCGAAAAGATCAAGCCTGAAATGATTCAATCGATGATTGAGGTTGGGACGGGCGTTTGCGCGAACATTCAGGAGGCGCGCGAAGACATTACCAAACTCCGCTGCATTATTTCGGGTTTAGCGAGGAACAAAGGTCTGGAGATCGTTGCCGCTTCGACGCATCCGTTTTCAAAATGGTCGGAGCAAACAATTTACGAACATGACCGTTACAAACTTCTGGTTGATGAATTGCAGATGGTCGCCCGCAGCTTGCTGATTTTCGGCGTCCACGTCCACGTCGGGATCGCCGATCTCGACCGCCGAATTCATATTATGAACGCGGCGCGTTATTTTCTGCCGCACGTTCTCGCGATGACGACGTCTTCGCCGTTTTGGCTCGGATTTAACACCGGGCTCAAATCGTATCGTTCGGAAGTTTTCAAAAAATTCCCGCGCACCGATATTCCCGACCATTTCGAGTCTTATCAGCAATATCAGAGTTACGTTGACCTGCTCGTCAAAATGAACTGTATTCAGGACGGCACGAAGATCTGGTGGGACGTGCGCCCGCATTCGATCTTTCCGACGCTCGAATTCCGGATCGCCGATATTCCGACACGCGTGGACGATACGATTGCCGTCGCCGCTCTGTTTCAGGCGATTTGCGCCAAACTCTCGGTGATGATCGAAAAGAACTGGGGCTTCCGGCTTTATCATCGCCGCCTGATTCAGGAAAATAAATGGCGGGCGATTCGTTACGGATTGGACGGCAAACTGCTCGATCTCGGTAAACAAAAAGAAGTTCCGGTCAAAGATCTGATCCGCGAGTTGCTTGAGTTTGTCGATGATGTCGTGGACGATCTCGATTCACGCAAAGAGATCGAACATATCCACACGATTCTCGAACGCGGCACTTCCGCCGATGACCAGTTGCGCGTATTTGAAGAATCGGGCAACGATTTCAACGCCGTCGTCGATATGCTGATCAAAAATACGTTAGAAAACGTGCCGACAAAATGTTTCGATTGATCAACAATCTATTTTCTGAAATTAAGGCAGGTTGATAGTCAGCCTGTCTTAATTTATTTTGGTCAAAGCCCGGAAGATCCACAAACCAAGCACCGCCAACGGAAACAGCGCGGCTAACTTGGTGGTTGAAAAAGATTTGCTGCGCCATTGATGAAGATCTGTCGGCACCATCAAATTTGTGTAGTCTTCCGTTTGACCGATGTAATTGTAATCGGTCAATGTGTATTTAGATTTGATCCTTTCGGCGACCTGGGCGACTTCTTTTCTGTATAAATCAACTAAAAAACGGTCTTGGGCGCCGAAAACATACCACAGCAAAGAAACGAGAATTCCAAAAAAGGGAATCCACCATTTATCTTTTTCCGAAGCGACAACGGTTCCGAAAAAAAGTCCCGATTGAATCGTCAGAAAGAAGTTAAACCGCGTCCACATTCTCGAAAAATGGTCTTTCAGATAACCGACCTTCGATTTATAATCATCAACCAGATCAAATTCCTTTTCCGCCATCGCAAACATTCCTCCTAAACTCAATGAAAATTTAACGAAACATCAAAACTATAGGGCATTTCACGAGCGAAAATCAATTATTCGGAGTTTCGTGCAAGGATCGTTTTTCGTAATCGGTATAGTGAGCGGCAGCGAATATTTCGGCGTTCGAATTTGATTCCCGATAAAGTTACTCGCGACCGCCCGCTATATGGATTTTTGTTATCGGTTTTTTAAGTTCTTGGTAGGAGTTTTTCGGTTTTCATAGTTAAATAAAAAGCGGAGAAAAACTAATGTCGTGTAATGCCGAAGAACTTGCCGCCGTCGAACTTTTTGAACTGCTCGACGCCGAAGAATTAAACGAACTTGCCGCCGTCATTGATGAAAAAAAGCTGAAAGAAGGCGAAACTCTGTTTCAGACCGGCGATTTCGGCGAATCGCTCTATATCGTCAATTCGGGCGAGGTCGAACTTTTTATCCAAGACACGACCGGTCAAAAGATCGTCCTCAAAATTGCCAAGGAAAATGATATTTTCGGGGAAATTTCGATGCTCGATAATCGACCGCGTTCGGCAACCGCGACGGCGCTCACCGAAACCGAACTTTTTGTGCTCGACCGCGACGATTTGCTGCTGCTTTTTCAAAAGAAACCCGATGCCGGACTGAATATGCTCGCGGCAATGAGCGGAATGCTTCGCGATGCTGACAATCTTCTGCGCACGCGGGTCGCCAGAAACGTCAACGACGAGATGGAAGAAAAACTCTCGACGCTTCAGCGGATCGCCGATTGGATCGCGTGGTTTTCGGGAAGTATGCAGTTTCTGATTCTCAACGCCTTGATTTTTATCGTCTGGATCGCAATCAATATTTTTCCGCTCGGCATCGATCAATTCGATCCGTTTCCGTTCGGTTTATTAACGATGATCGTTTCGCTCGAAGCGATCTTTCTTTCCTGCTTTGTGCTCATTTCGCAAAACCGTCAATCGGAAAAAGATCATATTCGTTCGGACATCGAATACGAGGTAAATATCAAAGCCGAATTAGAAGTCGCGCATTTGCACGAAAAAATTGACCACAGTCACGAGCAAATGCTCGAAAGATTCAATCATATCGAGCGAATCTTAAAGAAAAATTCACAATGAAAGATAATTTTGCTATTAAAGGCAAAAGACAAAGATAACGAAGAATGAACACAAAAAACACGAAGCTAAGAGATTTTACTTTCGTTGCTTCGTATTCTGGATAGTTTCGGTCGTTTTTGATGTTTCTATTTGTGCTTCAAGGCAAGTTTTAAGAAATTTTCGAACAAAATCCGACCGTCGCGCGATTCGTGAACGTGCTGCCAGCGCGTCGGGTTTGTGCTCCAGTCTTCAAAGGATTTTTCAAGGTGAAATTGAACGGCGTAGATCATCTGTCCTTCGGAGCGTTTGACCATCATCTGATTCTTGCAAAGATAGGCGGTCGCGAGCAGTTTAAATTCTTCCGGCACGCCTTCGACCTGCAGTCCGTGATTTTGCCAAACTCTTAAAATATCGTCCTGCGTCGTGTATTCCTGCCAGATTCCGCTTTCGGTGTTGGTAATGCCGCTAAAGATCGGGTCGTTGTCGTCAACGATCTTGATGAATCGGTATTGATATTCAACCATTCGGTCAGTGCGTTTTTCTGATGCGTCGAGATTGTCGAGCGTCGTTAACCGACAACCATACGAAACCCCGACGAGCTGATGCGCGCCGCAAATCGCGAGCACCGGAATCTTGGTCGTTTTGATAAAGCGCGCGAATTTTTCGAGATGCGCCGGATTGTAATAATCAAAATCGGTCAGTGTGCCGCTCATCACAATCGCGTCGGGATTAAAAGATTCGGCGGCTTCGGCGACTTCCGAAAGATGAACGGTCAGGGTTTTCGGTCGTTTGACGAGCCGGAGAACATTATTGGCAATGTTGTTGCAAGCCATTGCCGAGATCTTGTTTTCAAAACGCAGTTTTGTTTCAGTCGCGCCGTTCCATTCCGTACGGGCGAGCTCCGACAGATCCGATTCGTAGCGCAAACAATCGTTGACGATCAAAACCTTGGCGTGTTCAATACGCTTCTCGATCGGTTCATAAAGGCAAAAAGCCTGTCTATTATATGGAAACGGTAAACTAACCGCTTCCTCGATTTCTTTCGTTAATACTAATCCTGCGTCCAACATAATGTATCTATTGAAACAAAAAATGTTTCACCTGTCTATTTTAACACTTTTGAAAAATGTAATGTCAAAAGCTATCATATGATGTGTTTTGGCGTTCTGCTTTTGCCTTTTTACTTTTAAGTGGGGCGTTGTTTAGTTGTTTGTTTAAATTCGGGCATCAATGAACCGGCGCCGATTTCTTCTATTTCGTGACGAATTTCTTTGATCAGCCCGGAGCGCATCCGACCTTTTGCCGAGGCTATTTTACTTTTCGTCAATTCTTCGAAAAACAAAAGCGTTTTATGCCACGAGATCTCCAATTCGTCGGCTAAGATCGAAATTTTCGTGATGTCGTATGGAATTGCCACTTCCTGACAACCGATTCGCGCAAAAACCTGCAAATATCTGGCGGTTGATAGATCCGGGCAACTGAAGCGTTTATTCCCGATCTTTAATTCGATCCCTAAAAGCGTGTGTTGAATGTCGGCGCGATGTTCGGATTTGGTGATGTCAAGATGATAGGCGCGCGTGCGCTGCGTCCGCACTTTGTCGCGGTAAACGGCGGGAATCCATTCACCTTTTAACTTTTCACGAATCTCTGCCGCAGTTTCCATAAACGCCTTTAACAGATTAACACAATTCGATTTTGGATTTCTGATTTTGGATTTTGGATCGATTTTGTAACAGAAAGCGCAACAGGTTAAACTCGCGCTCTTTTCTCAATCAGCAAATCCAAAATCTAAAATCAGAAATCCAATTGATCGAGTTTTTCCTGCAGCGAAACGAAATATTTGCCGACGTGTGCGCCGTCGGCGATCGCGTGATGGACCTCGACCGAATGCGGCATTTTCTTGCGTCCGCCGTCGTCGAACATTTTGCCCCAAACCATTCGCGGAATCGTGAATTTATTATTCAGACGGCTCGCGTGTTTAAAGCTCGTGAAAGAAACCCACGGAATGACCGAACTATAAATCAGATCAACGCGGTTGCGCATCACATTAAAGGTCTTTAACTTTGTATATTTTGCGACCGCAATTTTGCCCGCTTCGTTAAATTCAAAGATGTTTTCCTGCATTTCAAAATAACAGAACGAAAAAGTTTCGTCCGGCTGCGCAATCGTCATTGTCGCGTGGATCTTTTCAAATTCGACCAGTTTGTCATCTTTCAGGCGAATCTTGAATTCTCTGATCTCGTTGGCAGTTTGCAGCGCATAAAAAAGATTGGCGAGCGAGAATGAAAGATCTTTTTCTTTGCAGAAATGATAAAGCCGGGTGACATCCAAATTGACGGTGAGATTGAAAAACGGGTCGGTGTAGTCTTTAAAATACTCGTAAATTGTTTTTCTGTTCCAATTTTCAAGATCAACTGGTTTCATGGCTAATTCTTTAACGCAAAGACGCAAAGAAAACGAGGTTTTTTAATTTTTATTTATCATAAAACTCTGCGTCTTTGCGTCTTTGCGTGAAAATTCCAAAATAAACTTATTTAACTTGCGCGGCGCGGACGGGCGCAATTGTTTTCGAGAATTTTTCGATCACGCTGTCGCTGAAAATACCGAAATAAAGCACGCCGAAAATTGTCAGAAACAGAACTGCCGCCAAACTTACGGGAATCTTCGGGGCGAGCCAGTCGGTCGTCCGTTCGCGGAAAAACATGACGACGATCAGACGCAAATAATAATAAGCCGAGATCGCCGAACCGATTACCGCAACGACCACGACAACCGTCAAAAGCGGGTTGCCAGCTTCGAGCGCCGGACGAAATACCAAAACCTTGCCCATAAATC
>JBBQOA010000173.1:0-8217 GCA_038330465.1 Pyrinomonadales bacterium | reverse complement strand
TGCGGAGTTGTCTGCGGATTTCCTTGAGTCGGCGGACGAAAACCGCCCTGACCGCCGCCGCCGGCTTGCATCATTGCCATTCTTTTCGCTAATTCCTCCGGAAATTGTTTCAAGACCGAGGAATCACCAATGACGATCGTGACGGGTTTCTTCGTTTGAAAATCATTGATCGTGATTTCATTTTTCTCGGTATCGATCGCCGTAATTTCTCCGCCGATGGTTTTAAATGCGCCGGTAATGATTTTTTCGGCTTTTAATTCCGTACCATCCGTATTTTTATCGCCCAATGCTCTGATCGCATCACCAATTTCAATTTCACTCATCGCGCTTTGCAGAGCTTCGCTGAATTTAATCGAATCCGGCGCGTAACGATAAAATTCCGCCTTATCGGTGGGCGAGACCAAAATCGTTTTTTCACCCGTCAGTCCACGCACAGAAACACCAATGATTTTTGTTTGCGGATTGAATGAAACAACTTTTCCCGCGATGCCGCGCGTTTGCCATTCGGCTTGCTCTTTGGTTTGTTTCTGGGCAATGTCGGATTTGGTTATCAGATAGACGGATTTTGCGGGAATCGATTTTTTATCATCGGAAAGAATTCCCGTGACAAGCAGCTTGTCGCCCGTGCCGATCTCCGAAACCGTTGAAGCAACTGCCGCCTTGAGTGTCGGATTTTCCGGCGGAACCCGAAAATATTGGGTTTTGTCCGATAAAACAGCTTCGATCGTGCCGTCTTTAGTTTGCAAAATTATCTTGCTTTCGCTGATCGAAACGACATCGCCGCTGATCGCACTCGGTTTGATCACCGCCGTCGTTTGTGCAAAAGAAACTAAATTGAATAACCCAAATAATAGTATGGTTGATAAAAACAGATTGATACGCATTTTTCCCTTCTTTTTCGATGATATTAGAATTTATTGTCTTATTTTATACACAAAACAACTTTCAAAAGTTGCCTTTTGTTACTCTACTACAGACGTTAATTTTACCGAAAAGGTTTTGCCAATATTGTAAAGAATTGTAAATATCGATGAAATAAAGAGAATCGCTGTTTTGGATTGAGTTTCGCAGACAGTTTTAAGCACTTTGCCAGTTGGTTTTGATGCGAGCGGTAAAAACCAACCCGATGCTCGCGGAAAAAAGCATAAGCAAGGCAAAAGTCCAAAGATACGGAATCGAAAGAATTATTGTCCAGGCAATTACACCGAGCAGAATAGCGAGCGTTTCGGAATGTTTTGATTCGGGCAACAGCTGTTTTTGCAATAGTTTACCAAGACTTACCTGCAGCGCGACACGTCCGAAAACGTAGGCGAGAATCAACAACACCAAGGTCATTAAACTGATAATTCCGCTCAGATACCCGGGCAAAAATGCGACACTCGCCATTATTCCGATCGTTGTTAATAAAAACCCCGAAATCCCGATCGCCAGAATTTTTAAGGTCGAAAGCTGAAAACGAGCGACCGCGCGGCTGACACCGCCCGGCGAAATTGTCGTGAAGGCAAAGGAAATTGCAAACCAGAAAAGTATCGATAAAACTCTCTGCGCCAAAAATGACCAAGTAAATGTCGGCGAAAAAACCGCGTTCGGATTTTGGGCAAAATTACGAAGCTCTTCTTCAAAAACACCGATAATGACAGTCTCCTTATCGATATTGCGAAGCGGTTTCGGATTTTCCGGTCGGTAAGTGCCGCCTAAAACTATCACATCGCCGCCAATAAAAGCGTTTTCTTTTTGAATAACCGAACCGCCGATAGTTCCGACATCGCCATCAATTTTTCCTTCGATGGTCACATCGCCGCCGAACACAAAAACTTCTTTGGCGGTTTGTTTGACGATCACATTTTTGCCGAATGAATAAACTTGCGTATCTGAATTTCCCTCAATGATCAGAGTTTTTTCATCTTCGGAAGTTGAAACATTGGGCGTTTGGGCAAAAAGTGCGGTTTGAAAAAGTAAAAGCAGAATCGTTCCGCAGAGAAATTGCCAAAGTGGAATCTGCGAAAGCGTAAACCTATTGATTGTGGTGTTTAGATTACTCACCTTTGCAACATTTTCAAAGCCGTTTATGGCGCGACATCAAACCGGAAAAAATTAACAGCGCCAGAACAAAAGAAATTAAGATCATTCCGGCAGTGATCGCGGATTTAAAGACGAATTTAAGGCATAATGACCGCAAGATAACGGTTGCGGCAATTGTTATATCGTGTATCAGACGAACAAAAAAACCGCCGACCGCCAAAAATTGTTCGCCGATATTACTAAATGTTTCGACAGTTTTTGAAGTTTCCGCGCCAAGACCGAAGACCACCAACATAAACAATGCGGCGCACACAAATAAAGCGCGATTGCGTTCTATTGGACAACGCAATCCTTTGACATTGCTTTCGGCATTGGCGACGACCACTTTTGTAAAATTTACGGGCAATTCGATTTCGCCCGTTTCATCTAAAGCAAAATCCAGAACGCAAAGCAATTTTTTCTGCTCATTGAGTTCTGTGGCGCAGGTCGCACAAACCGCAAAGTGCAGCTCCAAATCAAGTTCTGTGCGCGAATCGAGGTCACCATCAAGGTAGGCGGCGATCTCGCTACGCGGACAAATTGACTGATTTTTTGCGGTTTCCTGATTCATTCAAATTTCAAATTTCAAATTTTAGGGTAATTTGTTTCGAGATGAAACTTGAAACCCGAAACTTGAAACAAATTTTATATTCCCGTAAAACCTCGTTCGATAAAAATTTCCCGCATCATTTCGCGTGCCCGAAACAGACGATTTTTGACGGTTCCAAGCGGCAGATTTGTTATTTCGGCAATTTCGTCATAACTCATATCTTGAGCGTGCCGAAACAAAATCAATTCACGATAGACGGACGGCAAACATTTTACGACTGTTTCGATTTCAGTGCGCCATTCGCTTCTTTCACGCTCTTGTTCGGGGGTAGGATTAGGACTTTCAATTTGAAGTTGATACGTGCCGTCTTTGTTTTCAGTTTCAATACTTTGTTCGTTTGGCGCGCGGCGACGAATGAAATCAATCGCGGCATTGTGGGCAATGCGATAAAGCCAGGTCGAAAATTTATATTCGGAACTGTATTTGTTGAGCGAATTATAAACTTTGATAAAAACTTCCTGGGTGACATCGAGCGAAGAATCATAATCGTTGAGCATCCGAAAAACATAATTCGTGATCGGTCGCTGATAACGGCGGACGAGTTCTTCAAAACTGTCTTCGCGTCCGCTGATGGCTTTCGCAATCAATTCAACGTCGGTTAAACTTTGGATATTATTCAGGGCAATTGCTTTGGATATCATGACGCTTTGTTACTACGGTATTAATATCAGAAAAGTTTCGATTCGAAAAGCCTCAAAACTAAATAATGGTTATTGATACTTCGATTGAGCGTTACTAAAAATCGTTGCTTGCCGTGTCTGCGAGAAAAAGGCGGAAAGGGAGATATTTTTTAATAATTTCGGATTTATTGCATTTTTTGCTTCCTTTTTGTGTAGAAAGGTTCTATTTATTGATTTTTACTGATTTTATATTGGTGTGATTTTTTGTTTCTTCGCGACCTTGCGGAGTTTCGCCGGATTTTACGCTTCCGGCAATGTCGCGATTGTCGGGATTTCCTTTGGTTTCATCGCCCCGTAAAATTTGACGCTGAAATTCGTCCGCGTCTTTTTGGCTGGCTTCTTCAGCCAATTTTTGGATATCCCAACCTTGTCGTGTGCCTTCGATTTTGTCAGTCTTTAAGTCATCGCGCTCTTTGTTTTCGTTTTTCTGCATTATTTCCTCCAATTTGAAAATGTTCGGAGCCAGCGACGTTAAATTGTAAAAAACAAACTAAATCGTTGAGCTCCGAACATTGTTGACCTTCCCCTTGCTCGTTAAATTAATGGCGAATTAATTTTTTATCAATCCGTCAGACCGTCGCGCTTTTCCAAAATATCGCGCAGCCACCATTCCTGTTTTTCGTGGATTTGGACAAATCGCGTCAAAACATCCGCCGTACCCGGATCGTCTTCATTATTTGCGGTTTTGATTGCCTGACGCATTTCCATAATGATCTGCAAACTGTTTTGATTGGCTTCGCGAATCATTTCGCGCATATCGTTGTTTTGCGCCGCTGATTTTATCGATGCCGTGGTCTGAAATTCTTCGATGCGTGAAACCGGATTTTGCCCGATCATCCGCACCCGTTCGGCAATTTCGTCGATCGTGCCGTAAACTTCTTCGGCAAATTCGTCGAAAAGCCGGTGCAAATCTCTGAACAGCGGACCGAAAGTTTGCCAGTGATAATGTTTATAATTCAAATACAATATAAAGGCGTTCGCGACCTGTTTTTGTAAACCTTTGACAACTGCGTCGTTCGATTTGTTGTTGGCGGTTAATTTCTCTGCTAAATTCGCTTTAGTCTTTGCTTTTTTTGTTCCTGATTGTGCCATTTTTGCTCCTTAATTTTTATCGAAATTGTTATTTCAAATTTTGCCGTTTCAATCCTTGTGCCAAACCTGATCGATATTCTTAAACGGTTGAAATATATCTATTTAGAAATTTCAGTTCAATTTTAGTGACGGCGTCTTGTATTAAAAACGAACACAGTTTTGTATCGCTGTTCAATAAGAAAGACGAGTTAAAAAACTCGTCTTTCTTGCCGCAGATCATCAAAATCTACTGATTTGTCGGGGCGGTTGCCGTAATGGAAAATTCCGTTCCGGTCGGAAGCTCGAGGTTATCGCGTCCCTGTAAAACTACCGAACCGGCACCGGCACCGGCACCGACACCTGCGCCAATCACCGCGCCTTGTCCGCCGCCGGCAATCGCGCCAATAATTGCGCCGAGAGCCGCGCCGATTCCCGCTCGTGTGACGGTTTTTGTCGTTTGACTGCCATCGCGGACGGTTCCTTCGTTATTAACATCGACATTATTGCCATTCGGTTCACGAACCCGATCAACGATTCCCGCAAATCGATAAGTTTTGCCGTTTTGCAGACGAATCGTGTCGAAATCAAGCGTTAAATTCGCTCTGCCTGAAACCACACCGGATTTTTGTCCGTTCATTCGACCTTCGATCACCGCGCCTTGATATTGTGAAGGAGAAGTGACGGTCATCGAAAAACGGTCGCCGTCTCTAAACGTTTTAGTTGAGAGCGGTGTGTCAAGTGTCGCCATCAATCGGGTGTTATTTGCAATGATAAAAGTATCGTAATTGCCGTTATTTGTCGGATAATTAGTCGTCTGATATTTAATAGTATCCCATCGCGCATTTTGTTCGATTTTGTCATAAACGCTCGTCACTGTGACGGTTTCGTTGCGGTTTTCAAGATAAACGCGGCGCGTTACCCGCAGCTGACCATTGCTCGAAGGCATAAAACTTACGAAAAAATCGTTGATCCGGTCGCCTTCGTAATTGATCGTCAAATCGTTACTCGTCTCTGTTGCACTGATCTGAACCGTTCGTCCGTTCGGATTTGTTTCCGAGCGCGATACGCCGTCGGCAGCAAAAACAACCTGCGGTGAGTTAGAAGAAGCCAGCGTCACGTTTTGACCGCGTTTGTCGATCGCTAACATCTCCGGCGAGGTCAAACGGCGTTCGAGATTTACTTTGACACGGTCGCGCTGATTGTTATTGATTCCACCAATCGCTCGGTCGATCATCGTGTCAACATTATCGCTTTGACTCGTGTTTAATCTGTAAGTTCCCGTCAAGCGTTCGTCAAACTCGCGCGGATAATTAGGAACGGTCGGAATGGTTGGAATCGTCTCCCAATTCCAACTAACCCGATAATAGTTCGCCAGTGTATTTAAATCCGTGCGAATCAAGCTCCACTGATTTTGGGTAGCTCCGCTCACCCGATTATTTCGCATAAAATTGTTAACATAAGTCGCGCGATTAAGAACATCCTGAGCATCGGCGACCGATGATCGGCGCGAGACGAAATTATTTTTTAATTGGTCGGTCGAATTTTCAAAGTCATTGACCTGCGAAGTAATTTCTTCCTTATTTTTTGAATTATTATATCTTCGATTTTTATAAACCGATTCAATTTGGCGGCGAAATGTATCGGTTCTCGTTTCGATTCGATCGAGTAGAACTTCGACTTGATTATCGGTGACGCTATACGGCTGATTGTTCGGATAATTAGTATTTGTCGGATACGTCGGGGTGGTCGGGATCGTATTCCAATTCCAACTGATGCGATAGTAGGTTGCCAAAGTATTTAGATCCGTGCGAACCAAATTCCACTGCTGCTGGGTACGTGTCGTGACGCGATTATTCCGCATAAAATTGTTGATATAAGCGGCGCGATTGAGAACTTCCTGCACATCCTGATCGGATGATGAAACCGACGTAAAGTTATTTTTGAGCCGGTCGGTCGAATTTTCAAAGTCATTGACAAAGGAAACAAGTTGATCCCGAAGCTGATTATTGTTGAAAACCCGGTCAATTTCCCGCCGGTAATTATCTGTTCTGGTTTCGATTCGGTCGATAACCGTTTTAACCTGTCGATCGGTCACGCGATAGGGACGAACTTGTCCCGAGACAGATAAAACCATCGAAAAAATAAATGTAAATAAAGTAAAGCTAATAAATTTGTGGTATTTTGAAGTCATAATTTTCTCCCGTTTTTTTATTGAATGATTGATCGGTTGCCCCTCCGAAATCAATAATATATAAAGAGAGAGTCGCAACAAGCGTGCCATAGACAGAATTACTGATACTAACTCTTCCACTGACAACAGTTGCCGGACTTATTAAATTTTACTGAAAAATTGCTCGAAAAGAAAAACTGTAACGTTTTAGTGCATAATCTATTGAGAATATAACGGAAAATTGACCACAAATTTTGCGCCTTTTCCTTCACCTTCGCTGGTCGCTTTGATCGTTCCGCTGTGAAGTTTAACAATATGCTCGGAAACCGCCAGCCCGAGACCTAAGCCTCCGAATTTCCGGGTTGTTGAACTGTCGTATTGTCTGAAACGATCAAAAATTTGCGGCAGAAACTCCGGATTTATGCCTCTGCCGCTGTCTTCAATCACGAGTTCGAGGGACTTTTCCGTTTCACAAAGCTGAATTGATATTTGCCCTTCGGAAGGCGTAAATTTAAGCGCATTAGATAATAGATTGACAATGACAATCTTTATTTTTTCGGCATCGCCAAGAATCTTTTGTCCGTTTAAACGATTATCTTTAGTAATTGAAATTCCTTTATTGATCGCGACCGGTTCGATTTCTTGATAGATGCTCTCGAAAATTTCCGAGTAATCAATTTCACTTTTTTCAAGATTTTCTTTGACCGAAACAATCTGCGAATAATTCAAGAGATCTTCGACCAAATTTGTTTGAAGGCGCAGATTTTTTTCTATTTTTTGAAGTGCCAGATCTTTGGTGCTTTTTGTTAAGTCATTGCTTTTCAAGATTCTCGTCCAACCCGCAATTGCGTTTAACGGCGTCCGTAATTCGTGTGAAACCACGGAAATAAACTCGTCTTTGATTACATTTGCAGTTTCGGCAACACGCCTTGCTTCTTGTTCTTTTTCAAGCAATTCTTGAATTTGCTGCTCCGATTCGGTCAAATTGTCGGCGGTTTCTTGAAGCTTTGCACGCGTTGTGGCTTCCCAATAGGTCATTCCGAACAACATCAAACTGAAAAGCAACCCGCACAAAAAAATTAACGGTGTCCAATTGACGCTTGATTGAATTGCAAATGCCGGCAGCGAATCGTATTGAACAAACCACGTTCGTCCGGCAATATCTATTTCATTGTTTGTCGAATAGTTTCCGCTGATTTGTCCCGACAGATTTTGTTCGCCGTTGTTTTCAGTTTGCGCCAAAAGATTTTCAGACGCGGGCAAACCGTCAAAGATTTTAATGGCGACATCGTTTATTCCGGCATTATTTTGGACTTCATTGAGAAAGTTTTTCGCCCGAAAAGGACTGTATATGTAGCCTTGCAGATTCTGCCTTTTTTCTTCGACACTTTCGGACGACACGCCGTTTTTATAAATCGGTAAGTAGATCAAAAAACCAAACTGGCGGTCTTGCTCGGTTTCTTGGATTAGAACAACTTTGGCGGTCGATGCGGCATTTCCCGAATCTCTTGCTCTTTCCATCGCCGATCGTCGATTTTCTTCGGTTGACATGTCAAAACCGACCGCTTTTTGGTTGCGCTCATTCGACGGTTCAATATAAACGATCGGCTGATAGATTTCTTTTT
>JBBQOA010000172.1:0-8220 GCA_038330465.1 Pyrinomonadales bacterium | reverse complement strand
GTTCTCGTTTCGAGCGTGGACGGCGTCGGCACGAAACTCAAGATCGCTTTCGACACCGGAATTCACACGACGATCGGGCAAGACCTTGTCAATCATTGTGTTAACGACATTCTCGTGCAGGGCGCGCGACCTTTATTTTTTCTCGATTATTTCGCGACCGGCGTGCTCGCGCCCGATGTGACGGCTTCCGTAGTTGAGGGAATTTCGATCGCGTGTAAGGAAAACGCTTGCGTTTTGCTCGGCGGCGAAACGGCGGAAATGCCCGGATTCTACAAAGACGGCGAATACGATCTGGCGGGTTTCATCGTCGGCGTCGTCGATAAATCAAAGGTCATCGATGGCAAAAATATCAAAGCGGGCGACATTGTTCTCGGATTGGCGTCAAAAGGTTTGCAGACGAACGGTTATTCACTCGCGCGGAAATTATTTTTCGAGGTCGGCGGCTATCAAGTGGATTCTTTCGTCGAAGAATTAGGCACGACGGTCGGCGAAGCGCTGCTCGAAAAACACACGAGCTTTCTCAAACCGCTTGACGGGCTTCTTGATTCGGGAAAAATCCGTGGGTTGGTCCACATCACTGGCGGCGGATTCTCGGAAAATATTCCGCGCATCTTGCCCGAAAACGTTTCTGTTGAAATAAAACGCGGCACGTGGGACGAGCTTCCTGTTTTCGGCTTGATTCAAACTTTGGGAAACGTCAATGACGCGGAAATGTTTCGCACCTTCAATATGGGCATCGGAATGATCGTCATCTGCGCTGAAGAAGATAAAGATTTTTTGCAGGAAAATCTGCCGACAAGTTTTGAGATCGGGCGAGTTGTTGAGGGAAATAAAGAGGTTTCGATAACTTTGTGAGGAAAAATGAATCTTACTGAGGATGAAAGAAATTTATTTGAATTTTTGGTATGAGTGTTTGGGAATCAATTAAAAATGAAAATCGGTATTTTAATTTCGGGACGCGGTTCGAATATGATGGCGATCGTTGAAGCCGTTCAGAGCGGTCAAATTCCGAACTCCGAAGTAGTCGTCGTGATCAGCGACAAAACAAAGGCACAAGGCTTGGAAAAGGCGCGCGTGCGCGGAATCGAAACGGTTGCCATCCCGCGAAATGCGCGTCCGCGGGAAGCGCACGACGCGGAAATCATCAGCGAACTCAAAAAACGCAACGTCGAACTCGTTTGCCTCGCCGGTTATATGCGGCTGCTCTCGGCAGATTTTGTGCGCGCTTTTCCGAATAAAATAATTAACATTCATCCGAGTTTGCTGCCCGCGTTTCCCGGACTCGACGCGCAGTGGCAGGCGCTCGAATACGGCGTCAAGATTTCGGGCTGTACGGTTCATTTTGTTGACGAAGCGCTCGATCACGGCGCGATCATCCTGCAAAAAGCGGTTGAAGTTGCTGATGACGAAACGGCGGAAACGCTGGCGGCAAAGATTTTGAAGTACGAACACGTGCTTTATGTCGAAGCTTTAGGACGAATTGCCGAAGGAAAGATCGAAATCATCGGAAGGCGGGCTATTTCCGCCGCAAACTAAAAGAGCTTTTTGAACAGGCATTTTGTTATTTCCGCGATTTTTAATTTTGTATCACGGTCGCGCAATGTGACAGTCACGACCAAAAAGAAAAAGAACGCAACCGGAAAAATATAGAGCATAGAATAATAAACCAATATAATAAAAGAAGCCGCGAAATTCTTCCAACGTTTTTATTTACACCAACGATAAATCCGAAAAGTTGTAACATTTTTAATGTTTTTGAGCAGTTGTTTTGACATAATCGCGATTTTTCCATAAACTTTAGGTTTTCACTTTATAGTGGGGGATGAACAGTAATTATGCCAAAGAGAACTTATCAACCAAATAACCGTCGCCGTGCGAAGAAACACGGCTTTCGAGCAAGAATGGCGACCAAGAACGGACGCGCTGTAATCAAACGCCGCCGTGCGAAAGGACGCAAGGTATTAACGGTCAAACATTATTAAATTTTCGTTTGCCGAAAGCGGGACGATTGCGTAAACCGGGCGAATTTCGCCTGGTTTACGCAATCGGTCGGCGTTTTGACGGACGTTTTATGTCGGTTTTTATATTGCCGTCGGAAACTCCGTTTCAAAGACTTGGGGTTACGGCTTCAAAGAAGATCAGCACCAAAGCGCACGACCGCAACCGGGCAAAAAGATTGCTTCGGGAGGCGTTTCGCTTGAGCAATGGCGAACTTAATCTGCTCGAAACAAAATTCGATTGGGTTTTGAACGCGCGCCGAAGTCTTTTGCAAGTCAAATTGGAAAAACCGCTCGCGGAATTTCGGCAAATTTTAGAGAAAGTTAAAAAATTTGAATCGCAGAAAGGCGAAAAGACGTTTAAGTAAAGTAGAATGAAGTATCTGGTTTTAAGTTTTTTGCAACTTTACAAGACGTTTCTTTCGCCTTTTTTGCCGCCTGCGTGCCGTTTTGAGCCGACTTGTTCGACATATACCGTCGAAGCGGTCGAAAAATACGGCGCAATTAAAGGAACTTGGCTCGGCGTTAAACGTATTTTACGCTGTCAACCTTTTTGTAAAGGCGGTTACGACCCGGTCAAGTGATAGTGGATTTTTGATTGCGGATTGCGGATTTGTTTGGTTTAAGATGACCCGCCGCTCCTGCAAATTTGAAAAATTGAGGATTTGGAACGAACGGGTCACGGATTTATTTACATCAATGAAAAATCCGAAATCCGAAATCTGAAATCCGAAATCGAAATATGGATAATCCTAAACAACAAAATCAATCTCGTTTTCTGATCGCCGCATTGCTCTCAATGACGGTTTTTTTCGGTTGGAGCTATTTTTTCGCGCCGAAACCGAAACCGAATGATAATTCGAACACGGCGCAGGTTGGCAATACGCAAGCCGCGCCGGCGCCACAAACGCAATCTACGCCGCTGCAAACGCAAGCCCCGACGACGACGCCCGACAACACGCCGAACAAACAAATCACGATCAAATCGGATCTTTTCGAGGTCAAACTCGATTCAAAAGGCGCGCTCGCAACGAGTTGGATTTTGTACAAGGATGTAACACCGGACAGTGAACGCCTGATTTACGCCGACGGTTCGACCGAAAACGAGAAAAAACCGTTGCAACTGATCTCGGATGAAGCAAAAACCCGTAATCCGCGCGAATTGCCGTTTCGTCTTTCGACCGACGATCAAACCCTTAACACGATTTTGAATGAACGAAACTATCAGGTTTCGGAAAGCGGCGAGACGATAAATTTAAGCGCGGGACAGGAAAAACAGATCGATTTTACGCTGACCGACGCCGACGGAACCGAGGTCAAGAAAACCTTTATTTTTCGTGCCGACAGCTATCTCGCGGATTTACAAGTTAAATTAACTAAAAACGGTCAACCTGTTCCAAATACAAAACTTGTGATTGGGGCGAGCATCGGCGATCAAGGCATCAAACATCATAATTTTTATCACATCGAACCCGAAGCGATCGCCTATGTCAAAGACGATATTTATCGTCATCAAGGTACCTCGTTCACGTTTAAGGACAATAATGAAAGTTCTTTAAGTACCGACGGAAATATTGATTGGGCAGGCGTTGGCGACGCGTATTTTGCAATGATTGCCGTTCCTGCCACGCAAACTCAAGGACTCGAATACCGCGCGACGAAATACGATATTCAGACCGAGCCTTTTTTCGATGGCATCATCGGTTGGGTTATGAGAAACCCGAAAACGAGCGAAACGCGCCATCTGATCACGGCATATGTTCCGATCAATGCGGACGGTTCGACGACAAAAATCTTCACCGGAACAAAGGATTATTTCACACTTAAAGAATACAGTAACGGCGATGATAGAACTAGCGAAGTCGGACTAACCAAAACCGTCGGAAGAGAAATCAATCTTGTTGACACGGTCAATTTCAGCAACTACAAATATATTCGACCCGTTACCAAACCGCTTGCAATTCCGATTCTTTGGTCATTAAATAAACTTTATCTGGTGACAAATAATTACGGTGTGGCGATCATCGTTTTCACTCTCTTGTTTTATTCGCTGCTCTTTCCGCTGCGCTGGTCGCAATCGAAATCCTTCAAAAAAGCTTCGGGCAATGCGCCGAAAATGAAGGATATTCAGGATCGGATCAAGGATTTGCAGAAAAAAGGCATACCGGCGGACGATCCGCGAATGCGGCAATTGCAGATGGAACAATTGAAGATGACGAAAGATGCGCTGCCGATCGGCGGTTGTCTGCCAATGCTTCTGCAATTTCCGCTGCTGATCGCCTTTTATACAGCAGTGACGGTTTCATTAGCGATCCGGCAGGCGACCTTCCTCTGGCTGCCGGATCTTTCGACGGGCGATCCTTTTCATATTCTGGAATTTGCCTTTGCGATCTCGATGGTGCTCTCGATGAAATTTTCGCCGACGACGCCGACCGTCACGCCCGAGCAACAGATGCAGCAGAAAATGATGACTTATTTTATGCCGGTGATGATGCTCTGGGTGATGTGGGCGGCACCTGCCGGACTGCTTCTTTACTGGTTTTTCGGCAATATCGTCAGTTTTGTTCAGCAGATGCTGATCAACAAAATGAACAAAAAAAATGAACCGCCGAAGGAAGAAATTGTTGACACCGTGCCGAAAAACGCGAAAAAGGTAAAACCGAAAATATCAACTTCTTTAAAGTAAAAGAGTAACGGAGTGAAAAAGCGAAGCCTGAGAAAAGACAAATACTTTTTCACTTTTAGACTTTTTCAACTTTCTAACCAAATATTTTGTTATGAATGAAACTTGCCAACAAGCCGAAACTTTTTTGACCGAGATCTTAGCCGATCTGCGCTTCGATCTAAGCGTTTCGTCCAATTGGACGGATGAAGGTTGTATGATAAATCTGAGCGGCGAAGATACCCATTTTCTGCTCAGCGAAAATGGCGAAATGCTTGATGCTTTTGAGGTTTTGCTGTTTCAGATCTACGGCAGAGGTTTTGAACGCGAACATCGTTTTGTCTGCGATGCCGATGGTTTTCGGCAGTCGCGCAAATCCGAACTTCAAGCGATGGCACGGTTTGCCGCCCAAAATGTTCGCAAAACCGGCAGACCTTTTACCTTCGGCGTCTTGAATTCGACGGAGCGGCGCGTGATTCATTTAACTTTGCAAATTGAAGAAGATCTATCAACCGAATCGGTCGGCTTTGGCAAAGACCGACGGCTCCAAGTTAGTTTGAAATAAAATTCAGGTTTCAAGTTTCAGGTTCCAAGTTTCAAGTTGGTTTCGTGAAACCTGAAACCTGAAACCTGAAATTATGCAAGATACAATTGTCGCACTCGCCACGCCGCTTGGACGCAGCGGCATCGGCGTTATCCGTTTAAGCGGAAAAGATTCGCTGCCCATCGTCCAAACCCTTGTTCGCAACCCTGATTTTAATCCGACTCCGCGCTTTGCTACTCTTTCTAAAATTTACGATCTTGAAACCGGCGACGTTTTAGATGAAGCGATCATCACTTATTTTAAATCACCACAATCCTTTACGGGTGAAGACGTGATCGAAATCGCCGCTCACGGCTCGCCCGTCATTCTGCGCCGGATCATTGATTTTTGTCTAAAGCTTGACGCCCGAATGGCGGAAGCCGGCGAATTTTCGTTGCGCGCTCTGGCAAATGGGCAAATAAATCTCAGCCAGGCGGAAGCGATCCGCGATCTGATCGACGCGCAATCGATTGCCTCGGCACGCCAATCGGTGCGCCAATTGCGCGGCGAATTGTCCAAGCAGCTGCAACCGCTCAAAGATGAATTGCTCGACGTCATCGTCGTTCTCGAATCGACGCTCGAATTCGTCGAAGACGATCTGCCTGATTTTCAAACCGAAAATATCAAAACCAAACTTTTTGAGATCGCCGACAGTTTGGGCAAAATGGCTTTGACATTTCAAGCCGGAAAACTTCTGCGCGAAGGTATCAAGGTCGCGCTTGTCGGGCGTCCGAATGTCGGCAAATCAAGTCTTTTCAATGCTTTGCTTGGCGACGATCGTGCCATCGTGACAGCGATTGCCGGAACGACACGCGATCAACTCCGCGAAACCCTCGTCATTAACAACATTCCGATTTCATTGATCGACACGGCAGGTTTGCGCGAAACAAGCGACACGGTCGAAAGTATTGGCGTCGAACGCTCAAAACGCGCGATGGTTGACGCCGATCTGGTCGTCGTGATCTTGGACGGCTCGCAAAAACTGACCGCCGAAGATCAAGAGATTCTGGACTCAACCGCCGGATTAAACCGCATTACGGCGATCAATAAGGTCGATATTGCCGAAATATTCGATTTCCAAATTTCCAATTCGGCGATCGTAAAAATTTCAGCCAAAACCGGCGAGGGCTTGGCGCATTTACAAAAATCGATCATTGAACCCTTTCATCCGCAAGAACTTGACCAAACAGGTTTTCTTATTTCCGACGCGCGGCATTACGATCTGCTCCTCCGCTCAAAAAGCGAAATCGAAAGCTCGATTAATTTACTCGACCAAAAAATGAGCGAAGAAATAGTCCTCATCGGACTCCACAATGCGATTCGTTTCCTTGGACAAATAACCGGCGAAACAACGACTGAAGATATGCTCACACGAATATTCTCAACTTTCTGTATCGGCAAGTAAACCTTCATAAACATCAAAAACAAAAGAAAATCTAATTATTAACAAAAGCCTGATTATTCGGGCTTTTTCTATGTTTTGTTGATTGTTTTTCTTATTGATACTTCGTTTTTGTTTGCTAAATTTTGTATCTGTATTGTATTGTAAAGGTACGGTGATGGGTGTCAGATACAGGATGAGCGAAATTATGCTACATACTGCTACATATAACAACAGATAACAACTAATGGCATTTTAAGCCACAAAATAAATGAGTTCCAATATCAAAATAACCAGAATCTGCCAGTTTTGCGGGGCTGAATTTACAGCCCGAACAACCGTTACGAAGTATTGCTCGCACCCGTGCGCTTCAAAGGCTTATAAACAAAGAACGCGTAATCAAAGCATTGAAAAAAGCGTTGCCGAAACCGTTCAGCTAATTTCGGTTAAAAAGACAGAGATTCAGGCTAAAGATTTCCTGTCAATCAGTGAGGCGTGCGAATTGCTTAACGTCAGTCGTTGGACGATCAGCCGCGCAATTGCCGCCGAAAGGCTCAAAGCCGTGCGGATTGGCAAGCGCGTGATCATTCGCCGAAAAGATATTGACGAATTATTTACCTGAAAATTATGAAAGTTTTTTTACGCGAAAAGAAAATGACGAAAGGCAGACGCAGCCTTTATCTGGATTTTTATCCGCCGATCCCGCATCCCGAAACCAGAAAACCGACCCGGCGCGAACATTTGAAGCTTTTCATTTACGAAAAACCGAAAACCGAGCTGGAAAGAGATCATAATAAAGAAACGAAAATGATCGGCGAAACGCTTCGTTCAAGGCGGCAGCTCGAAATTCAAAGCGGATACTACGGTTTTCTGACGGCTCACAACAGCAAAAAGAGTTTCATCGCATTTTTTGAAGATTTTACCGAAACCAAGCGGGCAAACACCTCAAAGAGCAATTACGAAAGCTATGTTTCGATCGGAAATTATGTAAAAGCTTTTGCCGGTGAAAAATGCACGTTCGCCAGCGTTGATGAACATTTCTGCCGCAAGTTTAAGGATTTTCTTTTGAAACAGGAGCGTCTTTCGGATAATACGGCATCATCGTATTTTGATAAATTCAAATACATTATCCGCGAAGCCTACAAACAAAAAATGCTCAGGGAAAACCCGGCTGAAGGCATTAAATCAATAAAGACCATTGCTCCCAAACGTGAGTTTCTGAGTCTCGACGAACTCCGGGCTTTAGCCGTAACGCCGTTTCATTATGAAGCTCTGCGCCGTGCCTGCTTATTTGCATCTTTGACCGGTCTGCGATATTCGGATGTTGAAGATCTGACATGGAATGCGCTTCAGTCGTCCGGCGACGGTAAATACTTTATTCGTTTCCGGCAGAAGAAAACAAAGGAAAATGAAGTAATGCCGTTATCAGTTGACGCTTTTTCATTGCTCGGAGAACGTGCCGGCGATTCGGAGAAAATTTTCAAAGATTTGAAATATTACCAGACGAAGTATATTTCAGATTGGATAATGAAAGCCGGCATTACGCGAAAAATAACTTTCCATTGTTTTCGCCATACTTTTGCGACTCTGCAAATGA